>JANOKQ010000426.1:0-1613 GCA_031419375.1 Acidimicrobiaceae bacterium | reverse complement strand
CGCTGTCCCATCGGCCAAGCCGAAGAGCTGTTCATGGCGCTGCGCCTACGCGGCCGTGACGTGACGTTCTACCGCTTCCCCGGCGAGGGCCACGAGCTGACCCGCACCGGTTCGCCGCTGCACCGCGTGCAGCGCGCCGAGATCATCCTCGACTACTTCGCCGAACGACTCGCTGCTCGCTAGCTCAGCAGGCACACTGGGCATAGTGAAACCGATGAGCGACATCTTGACCCTGACGGCACACCTGCCCGAGGTGCAGCTTGCGGCCGGCGACGTGGTGGTACATGAAGGCACCCCGAGCGGTGGCATCTGGATCCTGCTCGACGGCAACCTGCGCGTCATGAAGGGCCATGTCCAGGTGAACGTCATTTCCAACCGTGGCGCGCTGGTCGGTGAGATGTCGGTGCTGTTGGGCTCCGCTCACGGTGCCACCGTCGAAGCCACGGTCCCGACGACGATGCGCTATGCCGCCGATGGCGCGTCGTTGCTTGCCGGCGAACCGGCGATCACCCACCACCTTGCTGTCGGTCTGGCCGAACGGCTCAACCACATCACCGCGTACCTCGCCGACCTCGAGCACCAGTACGGCGACGCTCCCGGCCTGACGATGGTGTCGGACGTTCTCACCCAGTTGACACAGCGGCAGGGACCACCGGCGCAGCCCGGTTCGGCCCGCGACCCCGACCCCGAGTACTGACCCGGGTTCCGAACCCCGAGCACCGACGGTCAGAAAGCCGTGCGACCCGGCGCGGTCGGCGCGGCGAGGTCGACCTGTTCGAGACCAACCAGCGAGGTCCACGACGCCGAGCCATCAGCGAGGTCCAACTCGATGCGCGCCGGCACGGGGCCGGTCTGGCGTCCCGGGTTGAACACCCATGTGTCGCCGACGCGGTCGACCCATGATCCATCGGGCCGGAACGGGGGTTGGTGCACGTGCCCGGTGAACACCAGGTCGGGACGGTGCTCGGAGATCCATCCGGCGAGATCGGTATCGCCGTAGAACCGCGTACCTGTCCAGCAAGTCGGCGATCCGAACGGCGGCCAGTGGTACACCCAGATCCATCGGGCCGGACGCCGCACCGCATCGCGTGAGAACAGTTCGGCCACTGCCTCACGCCCGATCGGGCCGTCCCACCACGGGCAGATGGTGATCAAGGTGTCGCCGATCATCAACGAGTCGCCGTCGGTCGCAATGCCGTGCGTTCGCGCCTGCTCCAACCACAGCGCGCTCTGTTCCCCGTGCTCGTCGGGCCCGGTGAGATCGTGATTCCCGGAGCTCACGACCAATCGCGTCGCGGCATGCAGTAACTCGAGGTACCGCTCCACGACGAGGCACTGCGCCTCGAGCGGAACGGGCGAGGCGATGTCGAGGTGATCGCCGGCAGCCACGACGAGATCGAAGTCCGTCGCTGCGCCGACCACCCAGTCGAACTGGGGAAGCGCGTAGTGGAGATCGGAGACCAGCAGGATCCTCACGACATCTCGTCGTCGGTCGGGTTCATTTGCTACGCATCCAGGCATCGATCAGTTTGCGGGCGATCGAGATGGCCGGCGGGATGGGTGGCAGTTCGTCGCGGGTGTACCACTGTGCGTCGACGATCTCGGTCGGGTCG
>JANOKQ010000425.1:0-2098 GCA_031419375.1 Acidimicrobiaceae bacterium | reverse complement strand
CATTTCGATCTACGACCAAACCCGCGGCACGGGCAGAAACTCCGAGTATCGCGTCCTCGGTTTCGTTGGATTCGTCGTGCTCGGATACCGGTTCGGTGGTAGCACACGAGCCCCGGCCGGGTTTAGGTGTCCTGAGTCACCCGGGGCCAACTGCCTCTATGGGCGATTCACTCGATTCTCCAGGTCAACCGGGGGGTTCGGCGGGCCCGATCTCGGTGGGCGGGTCATCCGGATGGTCGGCTGAGTCGACCGATCACCGTCACACGTTAAACGCTTCACGTAGTCTCGGTGCCACTGACGCGCACGGGCAAACCCATCCTCACGAAGTCAGTTCACGAAAGGGCTTCAGATGAAGCGGAAGATCATCGGCATCGCCGTCGCGTTGGTGCTGGCCGTCATCGGCACCCTGGCGCTCGTCGCCTACGTCGAGAACGCGAAGGACAACGCCGTGCAGGAGGAGGCCCAGGTGATGGTGTTCGTCGTCACCGACACGATCCGCCAGGGTGCCACGCTGAGCGAGGTCCGCTCCGCCGTCGCACTCACCGAGATCCCCGCACGGCTGCAGGCTGCCGATGCGATCACCGATCTCGACGACGTCGCTGACGGGCTCGTCGCCGGCGTGGAGTTGCTCCCCGGTGAGCAGCTCCTCGAGAGCCGGCTTGTCGATGCCGCCAGCCTCGTGCGCGTGGAGGTGCCGGAAGGATTGCAGGAGCTCACGCTGGCACTGTCTCCCGAGCGCGCCGTCGGTGCCGACCTCGAAGCCGGCGACCTGGTCGGTGTGGTGCTGTCGTTCGCGCCGTTCGACATCGGAGTGGCGCAGACCGACGATACCAACCCCGACTCGACCGACACCGCTGCGGCGGCTCAAACTCCGAACACCACCCACCTCACACTCAGCAACATCCTCGTCACCGGCGTGCAGTACTCGCAGGAGGACAGCCAACGCGTCTCGGAGGTGCAGACAGCGGCAGCCGACGGCGAGACCGATGCCACCACACTGGCCGCAACCGTCGACGAGGCACCCGGCCAGCAACTGCTCATCACGCTGGCGCTGTCATCACCCGAGGTGGAACAGATCGTGTTCGCGGCCGAGTTCGGGCTGATCTACCTCACCGGCCAGAACGCCGACACCGACATCGAAGGCACCCGCATCGTCACCCTGTCGCAGGTGTACATCCCGGTCCCGCGATGAGCCAGACGGCAACCGCCCACATCGCTTTGTTGAGCTCCGGCTCGCTACCGCAGTTGGCGCTCGACGCAACCGATCCGGACATTCGGTTCGACCGCCAACCGTGGCGTGATGATGCCGGGCCGATCGGCGCATGGGCATTGGTGGAGGGCATGCTCCACGGTGAGCCATTGGCATTGTGCATCGGGGCCGATGTGCCACTTGAGTTGGTGTTCGAGGTGAGCGCGATCATCGATCAATCGCACTCCGACATCGGCGTGGTGCTGTTGCGCACGCCAAGTCCCGACCTGTGGCAGCAGGCAGCGCGCAGCGGGGTTCGTGACGTCATCGATCCGGTCTCGCTCGACTTCGACCTGCTGCCCTCGCTACGCCGGGCGATCACCCGCTCGAAGCGGATGCGCGCTGTGCTCGTGGCTGCGGTGGAACCATCGCATGCACACGGCAGGGTCATCGCCGTGCTGTCGCCCAAAGGCGGCAGCGGCAAGACGATGGTCGCGACGAACCTCGCAGTTGCGCTGGCTGCAGCCAACATCGGCGAGGTGGTGCTGGTCGATCTCGACTGCGTGTTCGGTGACGTCGTCAGCGTGCTCGATCTCACCGCCGACCACACCATTGGCCAACTCGCCAGATTGCACACATTCGACAGCACCACCTTGAAGCTGTTCCTCACCCGCCACGAGCCGTCGGGGCTGCACGTACTCGCCAGCTCGGGCCTACCGGAAGAGGGTGAGGAGGTGACCGCCGAGATGGCCGATCAGATCCTCGAGCTGTTGTCACGCGACTTCTCCCACGTCATCGTCGACACGGCGGCCGGGCTCGATGAACGGGCATTTGCCGCGATCGAGCGGGCCACCGACATCATCTTGCTGGCGAGCATGGACATTGCCAGCATCCGCAACCTGACCAAGG
>JANOKQ010000424.1:0-6287 GCA_031419375.1 Acidimicrobiaceae bacterium | reverse complement strand
GCCGCACTGCCGCCGCGCAGGACGTGTTTCCGAGCATCGGTGCACAAACGTGAGCGTCGCAACCCGGACCGCCGAGTACTCTTCCGTCGTGACGTTCACGCGAATCACCGTCGACTCGGAACGAATGGGTGGGCTTCCGTGTGTGCGCGGCCTGCGATTTCCGGTGGCGACAGTCGTAGCAATGGTTGCTGACGGGATGACCACCGAGGAGATTCTCGCCGAGCATCCCGATCTCGAGGCGGCCGACATCGGCGAATGCTTGCGGTTCGCAGCACTCGCGGTGCAAGAGCGCGAGTTGCCCCTCCGTCAGCCGGCGTGAGATTCCTGCTCCATCAGAATCAGTCACCTCTGCTCGTGCAGCTTCTTGCTCGCAACATTCCTTCATACTCATCGGCCCGAGCGACCAGCCGCCGTGCGAGTCGCCGAGAGATGGGGGTCTACATTGAGCCGATGCGACCGCAGCCGGATTCGGCGACCCTCGATGGGTTGCTCGATGCCTCGGTACGGCGGCTGATCGAGCAGCGCTTCTGGGAGCCCGTCGAAGCAAGCGCCTCCATCGAGGCCTTGCGCCACGACGAGTGCTTCCTCGCGAATCCCGCGGCACACCCCGCATTGTTCGCCGATCACGGCGTCGTTCACGTGCGCGACATTGCCGCTTCGTTCATCGAGCTGGCAGCCACGGCGAACGGCCGGCTCCTCGCGGCCCGGCCATCTGATCGCCAGACCTTCCTGGTCGCCTACGGGCTGCTCATCACGTACCTGCACGACACCGGCATGTTCGACCAGACACTCGAGGGTCGACGGGTGCATGCGCTTTTCGGCGCCCAGCTCCCATTCAGCACGGCGATGGACGACGTGATCGATCTGCTCGTCGAGGGCTCGGGGCCGGTAGTCAATCGCCTGCGGACGGTCGAGGCGGAGGCGCCGTTCCTCGTGCCGCTCGACGTGGTGTTGCGCGAGGTCATGTCGCTCACCGCAGCACACAGCAAGTCGACCGTGCCGGCTGCCGTGCTCGACGACCCTGCGGCGTTTCGACGGCTGATGATGCGTGCGGTCTTCACCGACCTCGAGGCGCACAAGACATCCGGGCGCACTCCCGATGCCGGCGAAGGATCAATCGACTTGCCGGTCAACATCGACCGTTACGACGACCCGATGACCGAGGCGTACGGGTGGTTGGTGTCGGGAGCCGTCGAGCACGAGCGCTTCGTTGACGACGTAATCGATGCCGTGCGGGTGCTGCGGGCAGCCGACGCGCTCCGCCAGCGGGGGACCTCGCTACGCACGGCCGCCGGCTACGAGATGTTCATCGCCGCCGCAACCGGAAGCGCTGTGTATGCCCTGCGCGATGCCGCCAACACCGAACTCCTGCTCATGCGGTCCGACGATCAGAAAGGCGCGGGCGAGGCCAACATCCGTGTCGCCGTGGTCACGGAGAACGGGCACCTGCGCGTCGCGTTCCACCGGGGCGACTTCACCGACGCCGGAGCCTGCGAGAGGGCGGCGCGGGCCACCGCCCTCGTTGTCGCCGACATCCAGGCCGACGTGCTGCCCACGTTTGCCGCTGCCCGGCATGCCACCGGCCTTCCGCACCCAACACGTCGAGCTGCGGAAATGCTCGTGCAACTCGAGCGTCCGGCTGACCGTCCGGCGTTCGCCGACGAGGTCGCCAACCACCTGGTATCGATGCATCCTGACCTCGCTGGTCGGGTCGTCGTCGTGGCCGATGTCGAGGGCGCTGCCCCGATAGAGCGCGAGCGCTACCACCGGGCTATCCCCGTGGCGCCGGGTTCGGCCCGGGCCGGCGAGATCATCGAGGGGTTCGGCGCGCACGGTTTGCGAATCGGCGCGGTCGACCCGGTCGCCGCATTCGAGGACGTACGCGCCGTCAAACTGGAGGCTGGCGAGGTACTGGCCGCGGCCGGTTCGCCCTCCGCATTCGTGTACGCGGCCACCGGGCCCGGTCTCGTCGTGCGTCCGCTCGGCGGCTACGCAGCACAGCCGGTTGGCGCGTGGATGCTGGTCGGTGTCACCGGTGTCATCCGGCGCGCCGGTCGCAACAGCGACGTCGCAGCCGAAAGGGCGGTCGAGGTGATTCTGATCCCGGCCGAACTCTACGCGCGCGAGTGGTTCCGCCCGTACGAACCGCACGAGATCGCCGGCCTCCTCCGCGTGGAGCGGTCGTGACAGAGCGTTTGCCTGTCGTCACCCGAGTTGCGACTCTGCATCGTGTCGACCTGTTCGCCGGCATCCCGGGTCGAGTGCTGGTCGCGGTCGCCGAGTCGAGCGACGAACTGCGCGTCGACGCCGGGTCGACAATCATCGAGGAGGGATCCGTTGAAGATCACCTCTTCGTCGTCGTCGAGGGACGAGTGCGAGTCCACCGGGGTGATACGACGCTGGTCGAGTTGGGGCCCGGGGCGATCGTCGGGGAGTTGGCCGTGCTGGTGCCCGAACCCAGGTCGGCCACCGTCACCGCACTGGAGCCGACACACCTGCTCACGGTCCGCAAGCCGGTGCTCGACGAACTCCTCCTCGACTGGCCGGAGCTGGCCAACGGGGTGATTGCCTCGCTCGTGGCAAAGTTGCGGGCTGCGGCCGCGCATACCGCGCCAAACGGCGGTGGGTAGCGTGACGGCCAGCGACAGGTCGCACGAGCAGACCACGCGCGACGTCGTGCTCCTGCTCACTGCCCAGGCAGTGGCGTTCGGCATGACGATGGCATTACTGCTGGTCCCGGCCAACTCGCTCTTCCTCGACGCCTACGGGTCGTCGTGGCTCCCGGCGACATACATTGCGATCGCGGCTGTCGGCATCCCGATCTCTGCCGTGATGGCGAGAGCCGTCCGGCGGTTTCCGCTGGTCGCCGTCGCAGGAGGGGTGCTGGGGGCCTTCGCGGCAGTGTTCTTCTGCTCATGGCTCGTGCTGCTGGCCGGCGGCAACTGGATCTCCGCCCTGCTGCTGGTGTCGTTCCCGATCCTCATCCAGATTGGCTTCGTGTTCATCGGGGGCCAGGCCGGGCGCATGCTCGACGTGCGCGAAATCAAGGTGCAGTTCCCGCGCATCGTGTTGGGGTTCGCTGTCGGGTTCCTGGCCGGCGGCCTCGCCGGCATCCCGCTGCTTGCGCTGCTGGGGTCCACTCGGAACCTGCTACTCGGAACCACCGCGTTTGAACTCGTGTTCCTCGGGCTGCTGCTCGTCACGTGGCGGCACCACCCCGGGGCCCTCTCGCAGCACGACTCCGGCGAGTCCGCCGGCGAGCTACGCCCGCCGCTGCGGCGCCTACTCACGCAGCCCTTCGTGATGCTTGTGTTCGGTTACCAGATGCTGTCGGCCATGGGCACCCAGGTCGTCGATTTTTTGTTCTTCGACCGTGCCTCACACCGTTATGCGGGCGATGATCTCACTCGCTTCCTCGCGAAGTACACAGTCGTGTTGAACCTGGTCGACATCGTGTTCCTCGCCCTCCTCGCCGGCTTCTTGCTGCGACGCCTTGGCGTGCGATTCGGCCTGGTGGCGAACCCCGCGTTCGTCACGGTGCTCGTCGCTGCGATGGTCGTGCCGCTGGCTCTGGTCGGCGGCGGATCGTTCGGGCTCTTCACGCTTACCGCGCTGGCTCGAATCAGTGACGTCGCGCTGACCGACGGGACCACCCGCACGTCGATCAACGCGGCGTACCAGGTGCTGCCCGTCGATGAGCGCCTCGCCGTGCAGACCAGCGTCGAAGGCATCGGGGTCCCTGCGGCCATCGGCATCACTGGAGTGCTGCTGCTCGTCTTCCAACTCCTGCCCGGCGCGCTGGTGGCGGTGATCGTGTTCGCCATCGTGCTGTGCGCGGGATGGACCGTGGTGGCCGTATCGATGTCACGCGCCTATCGCCGAGAGCTGGCGGCCAGCCTGCAGCGGCGCCTTCTCGACGACCACGTCGTGGACCTGCACGGAGAAGCCGAAGCCGCAGCCCTGCACAAACTGCTGGTGAGCGACGAGGCCAGCGAGGTTCGACTTGGGCTCGACCTCGTGGCCGGCGAGACCTCGGCCGCGGTGGTGGCCGAATTAGAGCGCCTCGCCAACGACGCCCGGCCCGCCGTGCGGCTTGGCGCGCTGGCCCGGCTCGCTCCGCTCGACGGCCAGGCGCGCGGCCGGTTGGCAGCCGAGATTTCAGCGGCGGCATTGTCAGCCGACCCGGCCGAGCGCCTGGCGGCGGCGGGCGCTCTGGCCGTCATCGGCGGTGACCGAACCGTTCTTGCGCGATTGCTGGTCGATGACGAAACCAATGTGCGATCGGTCGCGCTGTCGTCCGTCGGGTCCGACGACGTGGCGATGGTCGATCCCATCGTC
Organism: Acidimicrobiaceae bacterium; assembly: GCA_031419375.1. Lineage (GTDB taxonomy): Bacteria > Actinomycetota > Acidimicrobiia > Acidimicrobiales > Ilumatobacteraceae > VFMC01. The sequence continues at coordinate 1,949 of JANOKQ010000424.1, read as the reverse complement.
GCCGCGCTCGGCCACACCGCAACTGCCGCCGCTGCCGGGCGCGCCCTGAGCCGGCTCGGTGCGGCCGTCACACCGGCCGTCGACGCGGCGCTGGCTGCCGGGTCGACGCCGACTCCGACCGCGCTGCGCCTCGTTCGCTCATGTGGAGTGCTCGACAACGAGAGGGCGCGCGCCGTCCTCCGGAACCGGCTCGATGATCCCGACCGCGTCGTGAGCCTCGCCGCACTCCACGCGCTGCGCGGCGCGGCGGTCGACCAGCCGTTGGCGGCGGACCTCGACCGCGTGCTTCACGACGGCGCCGCCTACGCGGCGCGAGCGCTCGCCGCCATCGGCTCCCTCGGCGTTCAGCGTGACGACCCCTTGGGCCGGGCCTTGGCAGACGAGGTCGATCTGGCACGCCGCCTGGTGGTCGCCGTGCTCGCCGTGCGCCACGGTGTGGAGGCCAGTTCCGCGCTGCAGGCGCTCGGCTCGCCCGACCGCAGTCGCCGGGCGCTAGCGCTCGAATCGCTGGAGGTTACTTTGACCCGAACCGAGGCCTTACTTGCGCTCCCGCTCGTGCGGCCCGACATCGGCGACGCCGACCGCCTGGCCGCGCTGGCCCGCGTGATCGACCTGCCAAGACGGGATGGCCCCGCCTGGCTCGACGATCTAGTGACCGACGGCGACGGCTGCTGGCGCAGCCCGTGGCTTCGAGCCTGCGCCACCGAAGCCAGGTCTCCGTCACCGGCGTAATTCGGCGCTCCAGCACCTCGCTCACGCTTGGCGCTGCAGACTCGTGTTGACTCAGACGCGGATGACGTCCAGACCTGGAACATCGACGTAATCGGCATCCTGGGTGACGACCGGAACTCCGAGAGCGATGGCCGTGGCCGCGATCCATGAATCGTTCACCGGCATTCGCAATCCGGCCTCGCGCAGTGTGATTCGCAGACGCGCCCAGGCATCGGCAACCCGCTCGTCGATGGCGACCGGCCGGAGTTCGATTGCGCGGATCAACGTGTCGAGGCGGCGATCGCGGGTGGGCAGGTCGCGTGCGGCGAGCACCCCGGCTCGCAGCTCACCGATGGTGATGATCGAGACGGCGATCTCGTCTGGTAACCGGTCGCGCTGTACCGTTCGGCCGGTTTCGGTGGCGATGAAGATACTGGTGTCGGCAAGTCCACGACTCACGGCGGGCCGAGATCGTCGGTCGAATCCGGGGCGAGCTCACGAAGTTCGGCGCGGAGTCCAGGATCTGCTTGATGAGCGAGCATCCGATTGACGAACTCGGAGCGCTTCATCCATCGGTTTCCTGTCGCAACTGGGTGGAGTTCAGCGACATCACGGCCATCCACCGTGATGGTGATGACCTCGCCCGCCCCGACCCGATCGAGCAGCGCCCGGGTGTTGTTGCGGAGTTCCCGAGATGCAACAGTCGTCATGACACCGACTGTAGCACCTTGGCTACGCGTGTAGCACACGTCGCATCCTGGGGCGACGACCTCAACCTGGCTCGGTGGCCACGGCTGCGTAGACCGCGGGGAGCAGGTCGCCGACGGCGACGCCGGCTGCTTCGGCGTCGAGGGGTTCCATCCGGGCGAGCACTCGATGCGGCGGTTCGGGCGGCACGGCGACGGGGACGGCCCATCGATCGGGCGTGGCCGAGGCCGTGCCGGGCACCAGCGGCCACCACACCGGGAGGCCATCGGCGCGACCTGTCGCCGTCGCCGCACCGTCGCCTGCGAGCGCGACCGAAGGCGTGCCGGGGCGGCGGTTCTCGGTGAGGTAGCCGAGCACCTCCTCACGCGTCCGGCCCCGCCACGCCAGGAGGAGCCACGGATCGCTGTCGAGCTGGTCGGCGAACACGTACAGCACGGCAGCGATGTGCTTGCACGGGTTCTCGTAGTCTGGGCAGCTGCACGTGGCCTTCAACGACTTCCAGGTGGTCGGAAACAGCGTGATCCCGGCGT
>JANOKQ010000423.1:0-5994 GCA_031419375.1 Acidimicrobiaceae bacterium | reverse complement strand
TCGCTGCGGCCCAGCGCCGCCCGAGCGGTGGTCGCCCCACGATTGCTGGCGTGCACCTCGAAGGCCCGTTCCTCGGTGGCGCACACGGTGCACATCGATGAACCCGGCGGTGATGATGCGATTCGGCACCGTCGCCGCGGTGCACGGTTCGATCGCTCGGATCACGCCATCGTCCACGACGATCGTCGAATCATTGATGAACCCGTCAACGGTCAGGATGCGCGTGGCCGAGAGCTGCACCGTCGCACAGTACAGGCGCACAGTACAGGCGCCCAGTACAGGCGCCCAGTACCGGCGTGTCACGGCCCGGCCGAGGCACCGCCGCGGCGTGGCTATGCTCGCCGGCATGGTCGATCAGGGTGGCGAGCAGGTCTCGACCCGTGACCAGATCTTGTTGGAGGCGATCCACTGCTTCGCCGAGACGGGTTACGACGGCACCTCGCTCAACGACATCGCCGCAGCTGTCGGAATCCGCCGGCAAAGCCTGCTGCATCACTTCCCGTCCAAAGACGCCCTGTACGGCGAGGTGTTCGAGCACCTGCTGAGCGACTGGTTCGCGCGGCTCAGCGATGCGATCGAAGCCAGCGAGCAAGGCATCGACAAGGTCCAGGTCGTCCTCGAGGCCGGATTTGATTTCTTCGCCGACAGCCCCGACTATGTGCGCCTGGTGCGACGTGAAGCCCTTGACGGCGGGGCGCACCTCGGCATCGACCTCGCCGCCGTGCTGCGGCCGCTGTGGGATCGCAGTGTGGCGTACTTCCGGCGGGAGATGGACGCCGGCACGTTCCGCCGCCATGATCCCGAGCAACTGCTACACACCGGCTACGGCGCGCTGCTGAGTTACTTCTCCGACGCCCCGTTCCTCGTCGGTCTGCTCGATGTCGATCCGCTGGAGCGCTCCGCGCTCGAGCGGCGCCGCCAGCACATCACCTCGTTCTACCGCATGGCCCTGCTTCCGTAACCTTCTGTCACGCGGCGACGCTCCCGCGCCATGCCGATGCGCCTATGCCGTCGGGTCGGGTCGCTTGCTGGCTACCGTTGGCGAATGGTCGAGCCTGGATCCACGTTGTCGGAATCTGCATCGAAACGGTTGCTGCGCGACTTCGGTGTGCCGATGGCCGACGAGCGCGAAGTGACGTCAGCCGGTGATGCCGTGGCCGCGGCGGACGAGCTCGGCTATCCCGTTGTGGCCAAGTTGTGCGGTGAGACAATCGCGCACAAGACCGAACGTGGACTTGTCCGGTTACGCCTCGCCGATGCGCACGCAGTTCTGCTCGCGGCCACCGATCTGCTCGCTGCGGCGACCCCGGCCGATGGCGATGTCACGGTCCTGATCGCGCCGATGGTGGCCGGCAATCGCGAGCTCATCGCCGGTGTCGTCCGCGACCCCCAGTTCGGGGCCAACGTGATGCTCGGTGTTGGGGGAGTGCTGGCCGAAGCCATCGCCGACGTGGTGTTCCGGCCGGTGCCGATCACCGCCGCCGACGCCGCCGACATGATCGATTCGCTGGCGACGCAGAAGCTGCTCGGCCCGTTTCGCGGCGAAGCAGCCGTCGATCGGGAGGCGTTAGCCGCGGTGCTGCTGGGCCTCTCGGCCGCTTCGCAGGCGCGCCCCGACATCGCCAGCATCGATGTCAATCCGCTGATCATCCGCGCCGACGGCGCTCCGGTGGCTGTCGATGCCCTGGTCGAGCTCGGCGCAGCACCGACGGGGCTGACGGCCCCTCGGTCGCGGCCGACCGATGCGCAGTTCCGTGCCCTGTTCGAGCCACGCGGGGTGCTGGTAGCGGGTGCGTCCACTCATCCCGGCAAGTTCGGTTTTGTCAGCCTGCACAACATCCTGGCGAACGGGTACGAGGGCGCGGTCTTCGGCACGAACCTGCAGGGCGAGACCGTGCTCGGCATCACCACAGTCGCCGACATCGACGAACTGCCGACCGGTGTGATCGACCTGGTATTCGTGTGCACGCCCGCTTCGGCCAACCCCGATCTGCTCCGGGCCTGCGCCCGCAAGGGAATCACCGCGGCGTTCCTCACCAGCGCCGGATATGGCGAGGCCGGCCCCGAGGGGAGCGCCGCCGAGGCCGCGCTGGTGGAGTTGGCCGACGAACTGGGGATGCTGCTCGCCGGCCCGAACGGTCAGGGGGTGGTCAGCACACCGGCGCAGTTGTGCGCCCAGATCGTGGCGCCGTATCCGCCGGCGGGCCGTATCGCGGTCGCCAGCCAGAGCGGCAACTTCGTGAGCAGTTTCCTCAACTACGCCCGCCAGAGCGGGGTGGGAATCAGCCGCGCCGTGTCGGCCGGAAATGCCGCCGCAGTCGCTCCCGCCGACTATCTCGACTGGTACGCCAACGACGATGCCACCGCGGTGTCGTTGGCCTACGTGGAAGGGATCGTCGACGGACGCCGCCTCCTCGAGCGGTTCGCCGCAGTCGCCGCGTGCAAGCCACTCGTCGTGGTCAAGGGAGGGTCGACCGAAGCTGGCGCGAAGGCCGCAGCCAGCCACACCGGCGCCCTGGCTGCCGACGACGCGATCTTCGACGGGGCGTGCCGCCAGGCTGGCGTCACCCGCGCGGCAACGGTGGAAGAGGCGTTCGAGGCTGCAGCAACCTTCGCCACACAGCCCCTGCCGAAGGGGCCCAACGTCGTGGTGCTCACCACCGCGGGCGGGTGGGGGGTGGTGACCAGCGACGCGATCCATCGTGAGCGTGGGCTGGTGCTGATGGAACTGCCCGACGATCTGCGCGAGGCGATCGATGCCAAGTTGCCGCCTCGCTGGAGCCGCGCCAACCCCGTCGACTGCGCGGGCGGCGAGGTTCGAGACACGATTCCCGAGGTGATGGAACTGATCGTCGCCCATCCCGATGTGCACAGCGTGATCTACCTTGGCGTGGGCATTCAGAGCAACACGGCGCGGATGATGCGTGAGGGCCGATTCCACCCGGACCACGGTCTCGATCGAATTGTTGCCTATCACGAGCGCCAAGATCAGCGCTTCGCGCAAGCTGCCCACGAGCTGTCGCGACGATTCGACAAACCTGTTCTCACCGCCACCGAGTTGGCCGTCGCCGATCCGGACAACGCCGGGCCGGCCGCGGTGCGAGCAACCGGGCGGCTGTGCTACGCCAGCGGCAACCGCGCCGTCACCGCACTCGGACACCTCGTCCGCTACGCCAGTTTCCGGCAGGCCGGGTTTGGGCCGGCGGCCGGATGAACCGCCCGCCGATCCGTCCGATTCCCCGGCCACGGCGCCGCCCGGCGGCGAATCCGCTGATCATGCTCGTGTCGTTGGCCGTCACCGTGGCGATGGCGCTCGCGGTGGTGTGGCAGTGGGCAGGCACGAAGCTGCTGATCGAGGCCGAGCCCGCCTTGCTGGCTGCGCAGGTGGACATGCAGGTGGACATGCAGGTGGACACGGCACGAATCGTCACGCCGGTGCTGTCGCTGCGCCGCGCTCCCGGGGTGCTCTCGCGGCGATTGAACGTCGAGCAGTTCGCCGAGGAGTTGCAGCCGCTGCTCGACTCGATCGATTCCACGTCGTGCTCGGCGGTAGCCGTCGACGGCCAGGTCGTGGCGTCCGACAATGCCAATCTCGCGGTCATTCCTGCGTCCACCCAGAAGCTGTTGGTGGCTGCCGTGTCGCTCGATGTGCTCGGTCCGAACTACGACTTCACCACGACCGCGGTCGGCGAGATCGGTGTCGATGGTGTGATCGCCGGCGACCTGGTGATCGTCGGCGGGGGAGACCCCGTGCTGTCCACGGATTGGTGGCCGACCTCCGGGCAGCAGTCCAACCCGCCGATCAACACCACCCGCCTGGAAGAACTTGCCGACGCCGTGGTTGCCGCTGGCGTCACGCGGATCAGCGGTCGGGTGGTCGGCGATGGCAGTCGCTACGACGACGAGTTCTTCGGTCCGTCGTGGGACCCGTCGCTCTGGGTCGGCCAGGGTGGTCCCTACGATGCGCTGCTCGTCAACGACGCCCGGGTCTCGCCTGCGGGCGATTTCGAGACGGATCCGGCGCTCGGAGCGGCGCGTGTGTTCGTGCAGTTGCTGCGCGACCGGGGGGTCCCGGTGGGCCAAGGGGCGGCCGCCGGAACGGCCCCGCTCGGCACCGAGATCGCCGCCGTCACCTCGCAGCCGCTGTCGGCGATCCTTGCCGAGATGTTGCTCACCAGCGACAACAACACCGCCGAGATGTTGGTGAAAGAGATCGGCCTTGTCGACTCCGGCCTCGGTGCGACTGAGCCGGGCCTACAGGCGATCAGCAATCGATTGCTCGGCTGGGGCGTTCCTGTCGAGGAGGCGCAACTCGTCGACGGATCGGGGTTGTCACGTGACAATCGGGTGACCTGCGCGTTGCTCGTCGCGTTGCTCGCCCATGGCAGTAGCGACGATGCCCTCGGGGATTCGCTCCCCGTGGCCGCCTCGTCGGGGACGCTGGCCGAGGTGTTCGTCGGTTCATCCGTCGCCGGCTCGCTGCGCGCCAAGACCGGCACGCTGTCGGGGGTGAAGGCCTTGGCTGGCTACCTCCCTGTCGACGGAGGTGCCACCATCGAGTTCGCCGTCGTGCTCAACACCCCCGGTGTCGACGACGGCACCGGCTACCTGTCGATTTGGGAAGACGAGCTCGCCCCGGCGCTGTCCACGTACCCGCAGGTGGCCACTGCCGACGACCTCGGGCCGCGCTAACGGCGAGCGTCCTACAGTGCTGCCATGGCCATGCTGGCGATGTTCCCCCTCGGCGCGGTGCTGCTGCCCGGCGCGGTGATGCCGTTGCACGTGTTCGAACCGCGTTACCGGGCGCTGGTGCAGGACTGCCTGCGGGCCGAGGTGCCCGAGTTCGGTGTGGTCATGATTCAACGCGGCAGCGAGGTTGGCGGCGGCGACCAACGTTCACCGGTCGGCACCGTGGCCCAGATTCTCCAGGTCGCCGAGATCGACGACGGTCGGTACCTCGTGGTGTGCGTGGGTACCCGCCGGATCCGGGTGAGCGCGTGGTTGCCCGACGACCCGTACCCGCTCGCCGACGTCGACGACTGGCCGGACGAGGGGCCTGACGAGCTGGCGCTGACCGAACAGGTCCACCAGATGCGGGCGAGGGTTCGGCGGGCGTGTGCCTTGGCCAACGAGCTCGGCGATGCCGTGCTGGCCGGAACCGACGAGCTAAGCCCCGACCCGGTACTCGCCTCGTACCAGCTCGCCGCGCTCGCCCCGATCGGCCCGGCCGACATGTACACGCTGCTGCGAGCGAGCGGTGCCCCGGAGCGGCTGGCCGTGCTCACCGAGGTGATGGACGATCTCGATGCTCGCCAACAGTTCCGCCTCGCAGCCAGCGACGACCCAGACTTCGGTCCGCCCACCCCCGAGTGACCAGCCCGAGTGACCGGTTCAGGGCGACCGGTTCAGGGCGACCGGTTGGCTGATGTGCTAACAAAGGGGAGTGGCTGAACCGGACCCCTCGAAACGCAAAAAGGAGTCGGGCCAGATCGGTGAGGTCATCGACCTCGTCAAGACCTATGCCCGGCAAGAGACCGTCGGCCCACTGCGCGGTGCAGCTCGCTGGCTGGCGTATGGCGCGGCTGGTTCGGTGTGTCTGGCGGTGGCCTCGGTGTTCGTTGTGCTCGGCGTACTGCGCCTGCTGCAGAACGAGTTCGCCCCAACCTTCGCCGGCCGATGGATGAGCCTGATCCCGTACGTGATCGCCATCGTCGTTGCCGCGGCGATCATCGCCGCGGCGGTGAGCCGGATCGGCAAATCCCCGTTGAACAAGGACTGACTCCGAAGGGCATGGCTATCTGATGGCACAACAACGCATCACCCGAGACGACCTCGAAGCCCGCTTCAGCGCGCTCCAGGACGACCTGCAGTCAAAGGTCAGTGATCGTCGCCAGACGCTGATCAACGCCGCCATCGTTGGTGGTGTGGTGCTGTTGTTGCTGTTCTTCTTCCTCGGCAAGCGCAGCGGCAAGAAGAAGACCACCTTCGTCGAGA
>JANOKQ010000422.1:0-4210 GCA_031419375.1 Acidimicrobiaceae bacterium | reverse complement strand
GGCCGCTGAGGTGACGCATCGCAGGGAATCCTCCGGCGCAGATCTCCTCGGCGTAGTCGGCGAGCGTGAGATCGGTGCGGCCCTCGATCGCAGCATGTCCGGCGAGCAGTTCGCGAAACGACACGCCCTGTTGCGCCGGGCGACGCTCGTGCAAGCAGAGTGGGCGCATACGCAGAGTGGTGATGCGTCCGGCCCCTGAATGTGTCTGGGTTGTCGACGCCGAACCGGTGAGCAGGAAGCGGCCCCCGGTCGGGTCATCATCGACGAGGCGACGCACAGCGTCGAACACGGCGGGGACGCGCTGCCACTCGTCGATCAGCAACGGTGCCGGGTCTCGCCCGATGACCGCAGGGTCGGCCTCGACGATTTCGCGTTCCGATGCAACGTCGAGTCGACGGACCGATCGGCACCGTTGCGTCGCGGTGGCCGTCTTGCCGACACCCTTGGGACCGTCGAGCAACAGTGCGGGCAGCTGAGCGAACAGGTCGTCGATCTCGTCGTCGATGACGCGCCGCACGTAGTTGCCCAAGAAGTCGACAGCGTTCGTCACGACCGGACTCTATCCCCGAACGTCAGTGGACGCTACGTTTGGTGCTAATCGAACACTACAGTCGGTGCAGTTGCAACACTACGGATGGTGCTCGCCCGAGCCGACGTTGGAGATGACCCCCCGCCCGCGCCCGTGTCTCGCAGGAGTCGAGGGTTCCCACTACCGTGACACCGTGCTCGTGAGCGATCTCCGCCACTTCCTCGACATGCCCGAAGCTGCGCCTATACCGGCCAAGCGTCTCGGTCTGCAACTGGCGGCGATCGTGCGCGCCGCGAGTGCTCGACCGACCGGCAGTGGCGCAAGGTCAGCGGTCGGTTGCACGCGTCGACCAGGCCGTCGCCCGTGCGAGGGGTTCGTGATGGTCTTCCGTCGCCCGAACGGCGAGATCGCGTGGAGTTGCGATGCGTGCGGTGACGAGGGCGTGATCCACGGCTGGGAGGGATCACCTGCCGACGTGTCAGGACTCGATGACCTCTACGCCGAAGGCGACGCAGTCACGTTGGTGATCGCCCGTGAACTGTTCGACGTGATCCGCGGTGTGTTGCTGCTGGACGATGCCTGCGAGTTGCTGGTCGCCCGGGCCGAAGGCAGCGCTGCCGGGGTGGTCCTGACGGGTCGGACGGGTGCGTTCGAGGAGCTGGTCGAGTACATCGCGTCGGAGGCGAATGCCGAGACGGACCGACGTCGCGTGCGGCTGCTTGATGAGGCGTGTAACGCGCTCGACGTGGCGTTGGCCGTGGAGTAGTCGTGTACACGGTTCGGGGCACGAAGAAGTTCTTGGATCGCGTCGGCCGACCGGTGGCCGATCCGCCGTCGTCGTCTACGGCGCTCGGCGACTGGTACGCGAACGTCTTGTTCTGGCGGCCGCAGGTCGCCCTGTTCGTCAACGCCGCCACGTTCGTACCGGTGCTGATGCCGCTCGCTCCGGCGGCCGGCGTGGTCGCCCGGTTCCCGACGGCGATGGCCGAGGTGTTCCAGAAGCTCGGGATCGATGGCCGGTTCGTGGTCTCGGAGACCGACGAGATGGCCTCCGCCGTGTTGGCGAAGACAGCGAGCCGAAAGGTCCTCGGTGTGATGAGCGAGTTCGCATTCATGGCCGAGCACACGATCAGCACTGGCCGCTCGGATCCTTCCGACCTCCGCGGACTGTCGGTCTGGCTCGCCAACACGATCGTCGGTCCGATCGGCAAGGACGACGGCTACACACCACTCGGCGCCCTCCAGCGGGTTGTCGCCGCAGCCGCGCCCGGCCGCTGATGGTCGCCGGCCGACTCGCTCGGCACCGATCGGCCGACGTGCGCGCCCGCGGTCACTTCCCCAACGAGCAGGCAGCGATCAAATGTCTCTACCTTGCGTTGCGGTCCCTTGACCCCAGTGGTCGCGGCAGGCAACGATGGGCCGTGCGTTGGAAGCCAGCACTGAACGCCTTCGCCCTCGTGTTCGAAGACTGAATCTTCTCCAACGACCAATGACCGATCCAGACCCGGTTACACCGAAATTCCGACAGTCCCGCTGCTTGATGTGTGGCGCACGCTCGTCGAGCCCCGCGTCGGCGATCGGGCCGACGCACCGTTCATCATCATCATCATCATCATCATCATCATCGTCGCCGATGGCCACCAGGCCGTGCTTTGCCGCGAAGACGCGCTGACCTCGGGTGTGCTCCTCGCGCTGTCTCTCGAAGGGCATCCCCTCGACAGCCGACATGGCGCGCGGCTGCGGCTCGTGAGTCCCGAGCAATACGGCTACAAGAACGTCAAGCATCTCGTAGTCCTCGAACTCCATGACCACCAAACACCGGCAACCTGGGAGCCAAAGAGCACCTTCGGGCCCGCGTGTCCATCGAGGAGTGTCACAGCCGGCTCCCGGCCCGGTTGCTTCGCCTGCCATACCGCCTGCTGATCCCCCGATCACCTGTCCTTGTCTCCGAACGCCACACGACCTGAGCTGTAGCTGACTGGCTCCTATCCGAGGATCGTGCCGATTCGTTGGTTGGCGACTTGTTCCTCGTCGTCGAGGGCGCCGACGTATGTGGAGACGATTGTCTCGACGCTGTGCCCCAGCCGGCGCGATGTTTCGCCGAGAGGCGTACCGGCTCGAAGCCATGTCGTGGCAGCCGCATGTCGGAGTCGTAGACCCGCGTCGGCCGTTGGCCTACAGGCTCCAGTGGGCGGTGCCACGCTCGTGCCCAGTTCGAGCCGCTCGGCATGGTGTCGTCGCGGGTTCGGAAGAGCAGGCGGTCGGGCGAGGTGAGGTCGTTCTGGTCGACCCACTCGCGCAGCATCGCCACGAGCACCGGCGGGATCGGAACGCTGCACGGACCGGTCTTGGGTTCGCTGGGCTCGTCGAAGGAGATGTCGGCAACCGGGCCGACACGAAGGACGCAAGGAAGCGACCATCGACCTCAAGTGGCTCGTTCACGTGGCGCAGGAGTCGAGCGCGGCGTCAGTCGTCCACCCTCACGTCTCGACGAGCGGGGCGAGGAAGACTGTCAGTTCGTCGGTGGGCTCGGCGTACCAGGGCTTCACTGACTCGTCGGCGTCGAAGAACACGAACGACGGACACGTGTCCTCCGTTGCGTCGAGTTGCGTCGTCGCGATCACCTCACCGGTCGTCGCGGCGATGAGCTGCACGTTGTACGACGCGTCGTACAGCTCCACGGCGTTGCCGGTGTTCTGCTTGTCGTCGTCGAGGTAGCCGGTGCAGGTCTGGGTGAGCGTTGACGAGGTGCGAGCGAGGCACGCCACCAGCTCGACGGTCTGTTCCTGGCCGGTCACCGGATCCCACTCGTCGGGGAGCAGTGCGAGCGAGGTCTGGTAGCCGGCGCCCTCGCCGGACATCGTGACGAGCGGATGGGTGCCGGTTCGCGCCGGGTCGTACGCCGTCGCGCCGGGCAGCGACACGCCCCGGCAGACATCGCCGAAGTCGGTGAGGATGTCGACGGTCGGTGCAGCCGGGATGCCGGCTCCCGCGTCCGACGAGTTCGGGTCGGCGGAGACGGTGGAGTCGGTGTCGGACACATCCGTCTCCGTCGCATCGTCGTTGGGTGCGGCGTCGTCACCGCCGCATGCGCCGAACGCGAAGACGGCGACGATGCCGAGGGCGAAGTTCGTGGCGAGACTTCGTGACATGGGTTCCTCCGGAGTGGCGCAGCGCGCCTGTTGGCCACCGTACACAGGACATTTGGATGGTACGCCGTCCGACGGAAGATGCAAAGGGAAAAGTATTTGTCCGAATGGGCGTCCCGGTGCTTGCGCCTCAGGGATTCTGTCTCGATGACCTTCAACCACCGAACGTACCTCTGGCGGTCGCGGCTCGGCTGGGGCGGAGAGACCAACCTGCGAGGCCGATCGAATCATCTCCGCCCTCGCCGACAAGTGAGCAACCTCGCCGAGTGAACCTGGTCGTCGAATGACGCGACACCGTCGAGGCGGGTGCAGATCTCGGCCACCGCTGGCGCGTTGTGCTCGTCGAGCACGAATGACGGTCGTGCCCGGCGGGCGCGGTCGATGAATAGTGTCACGGCGTCATACTGCGACAGCGAGCTCACATCGACCGCTGCGCCCGCAACCGGCAAACTCATCGGCGGTACGCGCCACGCAAGCTCGCCGGGAAGGTCCAGCATCGATCTGGTCGTGGCGAGACTGTGCAGGTTGCGGC
>JANOKQ010000421.1:0-3358 GCA_031419375.1 Acidimicrobiaceae bacterium | reverse complement strand
CGCTGGGCGTCGGTGCCGCCGACGGCGATCAACTCGGCATTGCCGCTATCGGGTGCGTTGTTACCGAAGATGCTCGGCGCGTACAGGCATTGGCCGAGGATCTCGTGCATCAGCCCGAGCTTCACCTGGCCGAATCCGAGTCCGCCCATGTCGGGCGGCAGATGCGCAGCCCACAGGCCCTGGCGGCGAACCTCGTCTTTCAGCGGATCGGTGATCTGCTTGAACCGGGCCCGCCCCTCGGGACTACGCCAGTGATCAGCGAGCGCCTCCAGCGGAATGATCTCGTTGCGGACAAAGTCGCGCATCCACGCCAGCTTCTCTTCGAACTCTGGTTCTGTCTGGAAATCCCATGCCATTGCCGGACTGTAGTTCCCGCCCCGGCCCAACAGTCAGCTGAGCGCGATACCGACCGCGGCAAGCGAGGCGACGGTGGCAGCGGTCCGCCGGCCAGCGCTGAGCGACCCACCTGCGTGCCGAGCACCACAGTGCACGACAGCACAACGACGGATGTGAACGCGAGCCCGAGCATGAACCATCCGCCACCGGCGCGTGGGTCGTGGCCGCCCGCTGCGCCAATCACGTGCCCGCCGAGGAGGCCAACCATGTACCCGATCGAACCGACCCACGGATTGCTCCCGGCGCTCGCCGCGACACCGAGCAACATTCCGACCGCGACCATGGCGATGAACGGGGCCGATCCGTCGAACGGATGCAGTGCCCCGCCCCCGCAGGTGGTGTCATTTCACCGTCGGTGGTGGTGAACTCGGTCACATCACACGAACGCCGTGATCGCGATGTCGACTCGACGGGTGACGGGTGACGGGGATGGTGACGGGGATCTTGCCCGGCGGCGATACAGTCGGTCGTCGTGCCGCCCGTCGACTCCATCGCCGATCGCCTTGTGGCGTTGCGTGCCATGAGCGGGGACGAGATCACGGCCACGCTGACCAGCTTGCCCCACGCCGCAAGCGCCATCATGGGTGTCGGCCCGCTCGCCGACGTGTTCTCGTGGGCAAGCACGGAGTTCGACCTGTTCCCAATTTCGGACACGGGTTTTTCTTCGAGACCGGGCTCGCACACCTCACGAGACGCGAAGGCCCGCAAGCAACCCGACCTGCAGCGCATGGCTGCCGCAATAGGCCACACGTACGCGATCCGGATCGCCTTGGAGATGTTGAACCCGGCCGAACTGAACCTCGCGGTACTGCTGGCAGCGTTCGATGGGTCACTCAATTCAGCGGCGCTCGAACGCGAACTCGAACCCCTCGAACCGAAACTCCACGACGCTTTGATCGACGCGCTGGTCGTTCGGCTGCTCGCCAGGCGCGACGGCAACGGTGTCACCCTCCGCCCGGGTGTGACCGCGTACCTCCGAGCACCCGGCCGGCACCTCGACCGGCTGCTGGTCGACCAGGGCGTGACCAGTGACGTGATCGCGCAACAGTTGCGCCGCCACGGCGTGGCACCGATCCCTCCGAAGAAGAGTGAGCGGATCGAGGCCATTCGGACGATCATCGAATCACTGCCCAACGTGCTCGACGCCGTGGCGAAGATGAACGCGCCGACTCGGGCAGCATTCACCGGCCTACTCGACGCTGGCCCCAACGGCGCTTCGCTCGGGCGGATCGGCGTGTCGTACTGGCAATTGCGTAGCCACTCGCCTGTCGATGCCACCAACCCCGTGGTTGGATTGCGCGAGCTCAACGACTTCGGCCTGATCTGGATCGACGACGCCACCCACGTCGTCGGGTTGTGGCTCGAAATCCATGTCGCCACCCGTGGCCGGGTGTTTGCCGACTGGCCCGTTCCGAAGCCCCCGCAGGTTGTGGCCCTGACGCCCACGACCGAGCAGTTGCCGTCGGTCCTCACAACCCTCGAGAACCTACTGCGACTTGCCGCGACAGAACCGCTGCAAGGTCTCAAGACCGGTGGTGTCGGCGTCAAAGTCACCAAAGACCTCGCCAAACGACTCGGCATCAGCGTGAACCGCGTGTCGCTGTTGGTCCCCATGGCGATCCACCTCGGTCTGATCGAGGAGCTCGCCAAGTGGGTCCGGTCCGGACGTAGTGGTGCGTGGTCGTACGTGTACCGAACCCACGCAGCCGCAGCCGCCGAGTGGTCCCACCTCGATCCCGTCAACCGGTGGGCGAGCCTGGTTGCAACGTGGAGCGAAGCGGACACCACGTCCGACGATGGTGGCCCCGAAGCAATCATTCGTCGACAGGCCCTGGCCGATCTGCTCGCGCTCGCCCCCGGCACCGCGGTTGCCCCGAACACGTACGTGGAATGGTTCTCGCAGAGCCATGTGATGGTCGCCACGGAGGACGCCGAACTGGTGCTCGCCGATCTGATCGCGCTCGACCTCGTCTCGGCCTCCGGGCCGACCGGGCTGACGGCGTTGACCCGAGCGCTGATCAGCGATCCGGCGGCGGCAGCGGCGTTGCTCCCCGCAATGGTGTCGACGTTCGTCGTCCAGGCCGACCTCACCATCGTCGCGCCGCTGGCGCTCGATCCGTCGCTGCGCGCTCGACTCGACCGGATGTGCAGCGTCGAATCGGAGGGAAGCGTGGTGGTGTTCCGGCTCGACCCGACGCGCATCGCGGCCGAGTTGGCCAGCGACGAAACAGCCGAGTCGCTGACCGCGTTCTTGGCAGCCGGTTCGTCGGTGCCACTGGCATCGTCGGTCGGACAGATGATCCGCGACGCTGAACGCAAGCGGGGCGGCCTGCACATCACCGCAGCGACCACGGTCGTCACCGCCGACGATGTGCTCGGGCTGGCCGAAGCGGTGAAGGTCAAGTCGGCCAAGCTCACCCTGATCGCCCCCACCGTTGCCGTTTCCGATCTCCCCCTGGCCAAGGTGCTGGCCGCGTTGCGCACGAAGGGACTCGCTCCGACAAGCGCCGCCGATACGTCTCACGACAACGATTTCGAGCGCGACCCGTGGCGCTCGAGTGCCAAGCCACAACCGGTCAGCGTCATCCACCCGTCGCCCGAACGAATCGCCGAGGTCGTTGCACATGCAACGAAGTAGCACTCCATACCCAGAGCGCGTACCAGCCACCACACATGCGGTGACGGCATGACCGATCCGTTGAACCCGCTGATCGTGCAGAGCGACCTGTCGGTGATGCTCGAGCTGGCCAGCCCCCGCGCCGATGTCGCCCGGGCCGCGTTGGCGCGCTTCGCCGAGCTCGACAAGGCCCCCGAGCACATCCACACCTACCGTATCACTACGGAGTCGTTGTGGTACGCTGCGTTCGCCTGGCTCTCGTCTTGCGAGTTGTGTAGGACACTTTACGGCTTGTCCAAGTACACGGTGCCTGCCGGGTTACTGGCATAGGTCCAATATCAGATG
>JANOKQ010000420.1:0-3226 GCA_031419375.1 Acidimicrobiaceae bacterium | reverse complement strand
ATCCATTGGACCCCGTCGACGTCACCGCCGCAAGGTGGCAGCCACCACCATCTGTGTGGTGTTCTTACCCCCGCCACCGGTGCTCGGTCAGATGAGGGGGGTGTTCGGGTCGAGACCGAGGAGGAGGCGGCCGTACATCTCCTGGTTTGTCTCGAGTTTCAGCAAGCCGTGGGCGTTGATCGTTTGCAGGTCGGCCATGGCCCGGTTGATCGGGCTGGCGGTGCGCACCCCGGTCGCTCCCGACTCCTGGAACAGGATCTGCACGCCTTCGAGGAGACGGCGCACCGCTGTCGCGCAGTCAAGGCGCATCTCGGCGCGGCGTAGCAACGGCACCTCGCCGTTGGCCTGGGCGGTCGCATCAAGCTCGTCGGCCACCCCGTACAGCAACTGCTCGCCCTCGCGGATGCGTGTGGCCGCATCGCCGAGGCGGATGTGGGTGAACGGGTGCGGCTCTTGCGGATCGTCGGTGTAGGCGATCACCTTGCCCTTGATCACGGCCGGGAAATCGGCGAGGGCCTGCTTGGCGATGCCGATCGCCCCGCCGCACAGCGCGATGGTCAGCACCGGCACGGGCGCGCAGCGATGTACCCAATCGTCACCATGCGCGCCGGCACCCGGAGTGTTGCCCATGATCAGGCCGGGGAACGACAGGAACCGGTGGGCGGGGACATTGATCCCGTCGACCGCCATCGTGCACGAACCGGTCCCGGCGAGCCCGCTCACGAACCAGTCGTCTTTCAATGTCACCGACGAGGTGGGCACCATGAAATCGCCCTGGTCGATCTCGTTGCCGTCGGCGTCGAACACCACCGCGCCGAGCAGCAACCAGTCCGATCGCTCACAGCCTGATCCGAACGGCCATACCCCCTGCAGGTGATAGCCGTCGGAGGTGCGTACGGCCTTGCCGCGCGGGCCTATGACTGCCGAGACAACGGCTTCTGGGTTGGCGCGGTAGATGTCGTCTTGGGCTTCTGGAGCGAAGTGCGACAGCAACCACGAGTGGGCCTGGACCACACCGGCAACCCATGCCGTGGACCCGCAACCCTGACCCAGCGCGCTCATCACGTCGAGATGACTGCGGATGCCGAGCGCCTGCCCGCCGTTGCGTGAGGCCTGAATCGTCTTCAACGACCCGGCGCGGCGCAGTGCCTCGATGTTGGCCACCGGGAGGCGTCGGTCGGACGCGGTGGTCGCGGCGCGTTCGCGCAACTCGGGGATCAGCTCTCGGGTGCGAGCCACGGCTTCAGCGGCGGTGATGTTCATCGTCATTGACATGAGGGTTCCTTGCGCTTGTGTGTCGGGTTCAGGGCTGGGCGATCACAGGGTTCTCCAGAACCCCGAGTTGGTCGATCTCGACACGCACGGTGGAGCCGGCCTTCATGCACCCCGGCGGGTCCATCGCGAACCCGACACCGGCTGGTGTGCCGGTGGCGATGATCGTTCCGGGCAAGAGGGTGAACGCCGTGGACAGGTGGGCGATCAGTTCCCAGCAGTTGGTGATCATCTGCTTGGTCGAGGCATCCTGGCGAAGCTCGCCGTCCACCCACGTGCGGATGCCGAGGTCGTGCGGATCGGCGATCTCATCCGCGGTGACCAGCCACGGCCCCGTCGGTCCGTGCGTGTCCCACGACTTGCCCATCGTCATCGTTGGGGTGGCCCGTTGCCAGTCCCGCACCGACACGTCGTTGACGATCATGTAGCCCGCCACCACCGACGGTGCATCGGCCACGGACACGTTGCGACAGCGCGTGCCGATGACGACACCGAGCTCGCCTTCGTAGTCGACCCAGTCGGGTGCCGCAGTGGGGATCTCGACCCCGTCGCCTGGGCCGATCACGCAGGTGATCTGCTTGTTGAACACCACCGGAGCGGCAGGCTTGGTCATGCCACTCTCGGCGACGTGGTCGGCGTAGTTGAGCCCGATCGCAAGGAACGTCGGCGGCTGGGCGATCGGTGCTTCGAGCTTGACTGCTGACAGCGCCAGGCGTGCAGCGGTGCCGGCAGTGCGTCCGAGCCGGGTCAGATCGCCGGAAGCGAGCAGCACGCCGACATCGGTCGGCAGCGATGGGTCGGCGCTGCCGACATCGATGATCTCACCGGTATCGGTGGCGGCCCCTGCTGCGACAACAAGGCCGAGACGGGTGGTTCCGCCTTCGGTGAAACGGGCGATCTTCATGATGCTCCTTGCATGGCGGCGACGATCTCGTCGACGTCGCTGGGTTGGACGAAGGCTTTCGGGACCGGTGGCCCCCAGGCGTACAGGGCCTTGTCGGGTGCCCAGTCGCGGGCGTCCCACTCGACGTCGTCGGGGATCTGATCCAAGTCGGCGTAGTACTCGGCAAAGTTCCCGGCTGGGTCGCGGAAGTACCAGAACAGGTTGCTGCCGAGGAAGTGTCGCCCGAGCCCCCAGATGTCGCGCGTCGGATCGACCGCCAGCAGGTTCTGTGCGCCGCGTCCGATCTCGTCGACATCGTTCACTTGCCACGACGAGTGGTGGAAGAACGGGACCGGGGCATTGATCAGGCCAACGTTGTGATGGTCGGTGCCGCAGCGCAAGAACGCGATCATGCCGGCGCTGGTGTCGCTCACCTTGAACCCGAGCACGTCGGTGAGGAAGCGCATGCTCGCCTCGAAATCGGGGGAGGTGTACAGAACGTGGCCAAGCTTGCGGGGCTGGGCTGGGCCCTGTTCGAAGATGGCCGGGGCCCGGGTGCCGGACCGGGCCGGGTTGCCGGGGGAGTTCATCGCCTTCCACTGGTACGGCTCGGCCTGCACGATGCGCTCCCGGATGGTGACCCTGGCGCGAATGCCGACGATCGGTTCGGCCATCGAGATGCTGCCGTCGGGGTGATCGGTCACATCGACGCCGTAGGCCTGAGCAGCATGGCGAATGCGCTCGACGTCATCGGCATCGTCGGCAGCGACGGCGAACTCGACGAGTCGGCGGTACGGCTGCTTGACGATGCGTAACTGGTCACCACCGTCGGATGTGGCGAACACGCCAGCGACATCTGCGGTGCTGCTCTCAGTGAGCCCGAACTCGCGGTAGAACTGCTTGGTCGCTTCGATGTTCGGGACGCCGAGGGTGATTTCGGCCAGACCGTGCAAGCTCATGCCGACGCCCCGCCCACATCGGCCATCCAACCCATCACGCAACCCGTTTTCTGAACCATCTTGCGACCCCTGACCAACCGGAGCACCCGGTTTGAACCTGATGCCGTTTTAC
>JANOKQ010000419.1:0-2591 GCA_031419375.1 Acidimicrobiaceae bacterium | reverse complement strand
ACCATCGTCACCCGCGACACCGTCGATCAGACCTTCGCCTCGAACCGGCAGCGGTTCCTTGCCGAGCAGGGCTACGACTACCGGGTGATCGACGCCAACGACCTGTGACGAGATCGGTAGCGACGCGCGGTCTCACGCAGGAAAAATGTGTGACAACGGGGTCGATCTGGTCATAGGTGTTCGGCGGCCAGAACAACTGGCCGAATCCCGGTGGTGCCCCCGCACCATCTCCGATTGGAGACTCATGAAGTTTCGAAACAAGGTCGCGATCCCGCTGATCGCCTGCTCCCTGGGACTGGTGACCGCCCTGTCACCCGTCTCTCCCGTCTCGGCGGCTGTTACCGGGGGCCCGGTGCTTGCGCTCGCCCCCGGCAACCAGTTGCTCGGGTTCAACGTCGCCTCGCCGACGGTGATCACCCAGACAACCCCGATCACAGGTCTCGTCGCGGGCGAAACCGTCGTGGGTTTCGACGTACGCCCGGCCACCGGCCAGCTGTACGCCATTGGCGTTGGCGGCACCAGTGGCCACGTCTACACCCTCAACCCTTCTAACGGTGTTGCCACCGTGGTGAACGCCACGGCGTTCTCGACCACCCTGCCCGCTGGCGGGACCTGGTCGGTCGATTTCAACCCCGTCGTCGACCGCATCCGCTTCGTTCACTCGGGCGGCGCCAGCTTCCGGATCAACCAGCTCAACGGCACCCTCGCGGCGACCGATACCGCAGTCGCTCCGGCCGCTCCGGCGGCAGTCGCCTACGACCGTTCGACCCCAGCGACCCCAACGTCGACCACGCTGTTCACCATTGATGCTGCGGCCTCGACGCTGAACCTGATCGGCGGGGTCGACGGAACACCGTCACCGAACGGTGGGGCCACAACCCTTCGCGGCCCACTCGGCGTCACCGTCACGGCAGCCTCGACGGTCGGCTTCGACGTCGGCGCGGGCGGCGACGCGGTGGCGACACTGAGCGTCGGCGGCGTGTACGGGCTGTACAACATCAGCCTCGCAACCGGTGCCGCGACATCAGCCGGCACTGTCGGTCTAGGGGCCACCGCGGTGCTCGACATCGCCCTGCCCCGGCCCCCCGTCGGTTCGATCTTGGCGCTATCGAGCAACAACCTGCTCACCTTCGATGCAGCGAACCCAGCGATGATCACGTCGACCCGGGCCATCACCGGCCTCCAGGCCGGCGAGAGCATCGTCGGTTTCGACATGCGCCCGGCCACGGGCGAGGTGTTCGCCATCGGCGTCGCCGGCACCAGCGGGCGGGTCTACAAGTTGAACCCAGCCACGGGCGCAGTCGCCCTGATCGGTACCGCCCCGTTCTCCACCACGCTTCCCGCCGGTGGAACTTGGGCCGTCGACTTCAACCCCGTC
The DNA here is from genome assembly GCA_031419375.1 of Acidimicrobiaceae bacterium. Classification (GTDB taxonomy): domain Bacteria; phylum Actinomycetota; class Acidimicrobiia; order Acidimicrobiales; family Ilumatobacteraceae; genus VFMC01. Next base: position 1,213 of record JANOKQ010000419.1, on the reverse strand, counting down.
GTGGACCGGATTCGCTTCGTCCACTCGACCGGGGCGAGCTTCCGCGTCAACCAGATCACCGGATTGCTTCTCGGCACTGACACCCCGGTTGCTCCGGCCAAGCCCACCGCGGTCGCCTACGATCGCAACATCGCCACCACAGCGGCGACGACGCTGTACGCGATCGATGATGTTGCCTCAACACTGAACATCATCGGCGGGCCCGACGGAACACCTTCGCCCAACACCGGGGCCACGACCCTGCGCGGGAGCCTCGGGCCGACGCTCGACACCGCCAACGTCGGCTTCGAGATCGTCTCGACCGACCGGGCACTGGCCACGTTCAGCTCCGCCGGTCTGACCGGGTTTTACACCGTCGACCTGGCCAGCGGTCAGTCGTATGTCATCGGCAACGTTGGTGCCGGTACGACTGCAATCACCGACATCACCGTCGTACCGGTGGTGCCAACGGGGGCGTGGCAGTACACCCCGGTGGCCCCGGCCCGGCTGCTCGACACCCGTGAAGGCGGTGCCACCAAGCCCGGCATCGACACCACGATCGAGGTCCAGGTCGCTGGCGCCGGAGGCGTACCCGCCAACGCAACCGGTGTCGTCCTGAACGTCACCGGCACCGAAGCGAGCCAGGACGGGTTCATCACCGTCTTCCCGAGCGGTGCTGGCCGACCGCTGGCATCGAACAACAACCTCACCACCGGTGGCACCAAGGCCAGCCTGGCCTCGGTTGGAATCGGACCGAACGGCAGGGTCAACATCTACGTCCAACACGGTGCCCACATCGTGGTCGACGTGTTCGGCTACTACGCACCCCCGACCGGGACCGCAGGCCGCTTCACCGCGGTCACACCGGGCCGCGCCTACGACTCGCGAACGGTCAGCACAACCAAGCCTGCCGCAGCAACGACGGTCGAGGTCGACGTGACTGGACGCTTCGGTGTTCCCGAGACCGGCGTGTCGGCCGTGATCGTCAACCTGACCATCGATGACGCCACGTTGCCCGGCTACGTCCGGGCATGGGCCAGCGGGGCGGTCAAGCCGGCCACGTCGAACCTGAACGTGCAGCGCACCGGTGGAACGGTGGCCAACCTGGCCATCGTCCCCGTCGGGGCCAACGGCAACATCAGCGTGGAAACACAACTCGGTGGCAACCTCATCGTTGATGTCGCCGGCTGGTTCAGTGATTCCAGTGGTCGGGGCGGCTTCGGCGGCCTCTTCG
>JANOKQ010000418.1:0-3400 GCA_031419375.1 Acidimicrobiaceae bacterium | reverse complement strand
ATCTACGGCCACGAGCTCGATCCCAAGCTGCGCGGCATCATTGCCAGGATGGGTGAGCAAGCCCAGCAGCTGTACGAGGCGGCGATCGAAAGCTTCATCGAAGACGATGCCTCCAAGGCCGCAGCGATCGACGACATGGATTCGTACCTCGATGGGTTGCAGAAGCAGTTCGTGCAAGCCATCTTCGAAAGTCATGCAGCAGGGCGGATCGACCTGCAGGTTGCGGTGCAGCTTGCGGTGGTCGCCCGGTTCTACGAGCGCATCGGCGATCACGCCGTCAACATCGGCGAGCGGGTCCGGTTCATCGTCACCGGGTGGATGCCCGAACACAAGGGTGCCGAACGGTACCGTCGCTTCGTCGAGGGCACCGGCCAGATCCCGGTCACCCAGGGCCCACCTGATGGTTCCGCCGCCGGCTGAGCCGCGACCATGAGCCTGCGCCAACGACACGCCCGCGACATAAGCGGTTCATCCAGCGGAGACAGTGCCCGCCTCAGCGATGCCCTCGCCCAGTTGGAACAGTTGCGTAGCGAGCTGGCCCGGGCCCATGTGGCCCTCGACAGCGTGCCGCTGGGGGTGCTGCTGTTCGATCACCGAGGCACCGTCGTCATTCGCAACGCGCGCACTGGCATCGGCATCGGTCATGGCGATGTACTGGTCCAGCAGGCGGTCGATCACCTCGTCCCCGTGGCCTTGGCCGGTCGCGACACGCACACCTCGGTCGAGCTGTTCGGGCCGCCGCGGAAAGTGATCGACGTGCACGCTGCCCCGCTCGCCGATGGGGGCGCGATCGTGTCGATCGAAGACATCAGCGAACGAGCCCGCCTCGATGCCGTGCGAACGGATTTCGTCGCCAACATCAGCCACGAGCTGAAGACACCCGTCGGCGCGCTCGCCGTGCTGGCCGAGGCCATCGCCGATGAAGGTGATCTTGATGTGGTCCAGCGCCTCGCCGGCAAGATGGTCGACGAGGCGCACCGTGCCGCCTCCGTGATCGACGATCTGTTGGAGCTGTCACGAATCGAACTCGGTGGCAAGGCGGTACGCGACCCGGTGCGCGCCTCCACCGTGTTGCACGACGCGGTGGTGCGGTCACTATCGGCCGCCGAGCAGCGCAACATCCGCCTCGAGATCGACGAGCCGGTGCACGGTGACGTCTCGCTGTGCAGCGCGGCGACGGTGCCGGGCAGCGCGGCGACGGTGCTGGGCGACCGCCGCCAACTGGTGTCGGCGGTGGCCAACTTGATCGACAACGCGGTCAAGTACAGCGAACCGTCGAGCGCCGTGCAACTGCGCGCGACTGTCGTGGACGGCTTCGTCAACCTCATCGTCAGCGACTGCGGGGTCGGCATCCCAAGCCGCGATCTCGACCGGATCTTCGAGCGTTTCTACCGCGTCGACCGGGCTCGTAGCCGCGAGACCGGCGGGACCGGGCTCGGCCTCGCGATCGTGCGGCACGTGGCCACCAACCACGACGGAGATATCCAGGTTCGATCCGCCGAAGGCGAAGGCAGCACCTTCACCTTGCGAATCCCGGTTGCGCCGTGACGAAGCCGGTCATCTTTCTGGTGGAAGACGAGGAGAGCTTTGTCGATGCACTGGTCGTCGGGCTTGGCCGTGAAGGGTTTCGGGTCGAGGTTGCCCGCGACGGGTTCGAGGCGCTCGAACGCTTCGACGAGGTGCAGCCCGATCTGGTGCTGCTCGATGTGATGCTGCCGCGCATCAGTGGAATCGACGTCTGCCGCCAGCTCCGCAAACGGTCCCAGGTGCCGATCATCATGGTGACCGCCAAGGGTGCCGAGATCGACACCGTCGTTGGTCTGGAGGTGGGTGCCGACGACTACGTCACCAAGCCGTACCGCATCCGCGAGCTGGTGGCTCGGATGCGTGCCGTGCTGCGCCGCAACGCACTCGATGGGCTCGCCGGATCTGAGTCTCCGACGGGAACGGTGGGATCGGCCGGTTCGATCGTGGTCGGTGACGTCTCCCTCGATCCCGACGAGCACGTGGTCACCGTTGCCGGAACGGTGACGAGCCTGCCGCTGAAGGAGTTCGAGCTGCTCCACGTGCTGCTCGCAAACGCTGGCCGCGTGCTGCCGCGCGACGTGCTGATCGACAGGGTATGGGGCAGCGATTACGTGGGTGACACCAAGACCCTCGACGTGCACATCAAGCGGTTGCGCGGCAAGGTCGAGCCTGATCCCGCGGCACCCACGCGCATCGTGACGATTCGCGGCCTCGGCTACAAGTACGAGCGCTCCAAGCCAACTTGAGCGAGGGTCAGCGGACCTACGATGCGGGTGTGCGAATGCCCCCACCACCGCGGTCTTCGTCACCCCCACTTGTGCTGAGCCGGTTCAGCAGGTTGGCGCGCACACATGCGGCGATGGCGGCCGGCGATGCGGCGATGGCGGTTGCGTTGGCCGATTCGGTGTTGTTCAGCCTGGACGCCGATGCCGCCAGAGGTCGGGTGCTGTTGTTCCTCGCGATCAGCTTCGTGCCGTTCTTGTTCATCGCCCCGCTGATCGGACCCGTGATCGACCGCACCGCTGGCGGACGGCGGTTCGTCATCCAGGTGGTCACGGTCGGTCGAGTGATCGTGTCGGCCCTGATGGCGTTCCACTTCGAGGGGTTGCTGCTGTTCCCGTTGGCGTTCGCGGCGATGGTGATGCAGAAGACGTATGCGATCTCGAAGAGCTCGCTGGTGCCGAGCGTGGTGCGCACCGAGGAAGAACTGGTCGAGGCGAACTCCAAACTCGGCCTGATCTCGGGCCTCGTCGGGTTCGTTGCTGTGCTCCCAGCTGGATTGCTACAAAAGACCGTCGGCGGTACAGCGACGATGCTCTACTCGGCGCTGATCTTTGGTGCCGCCTTCGTTGCCGCACGTCAACTTCCCAGGGAGAAGGTGGCCAACCGGTCGGCGGGTCGCGCCGAACGCGTCGAGTTGCACTCCAACCGGGTGGTGCTCGCCTCGACGGCGATGCTGCTGATCCGGGCCAGCGTCGGCTTCACGTTCTTCCACCTGTTCTTTTGGTTCCGCGAGCAGGAGGCCGGGCTGATCTGGTTCGGGCTATCGCTCGGCTTCGCCGGCTTGCTGACGATGACCGGCAATGCCATCGCTCCGCGCGTACGCCGACGCGTGCGCGAAGAGACGATGCTGACCGCCGCGCTCGGCATCATCGCCGTCACCGGGATCGTCGTGACCTTGCTCGGCGGTGTTGTCGCCGGCCTGTTGCTGGCCGGAATGGTGAACTTCTCTGCGTCGGTCGGCAGGCTGGCGTTCGAATCGATCGTGCAGCACGAGGCGCCCGACGCCAACCGCGGCCGTGCGTTCGCCCAGTTCGAGACACGGTTTCAACTCGGCTGGGTAGCCGCCGGCATCGTGCCGGTGCTGATCCAC
>JANOKQ010000417.1:0-1963 GCA_031419375.1 Acidimicrobiaceae bacterium | reverse complement strand
AACGCCCACATCCCACCCGCCGCGATCCTGACCGCATCGAGCGCCAACCGGGCACCCTCGCGTTCATGCGCGGCCAACGCGTCAATGAACTCCTCCGGCGAATCAATGCCGCCACGGTCGTCGCGGCCGTCGTTGAAGCTGTGGTCCGAGTCCGCCGACATACCTGAATCGTACACCAGTTCGTATCGGATCAACTCACAGAACCCATATTACGTATAGCTTGTAGAGATACTCGAGGCGCATGCATCACCATCACCGATAGCTGTGCCGCTTGTGCTCTGACCACAGTCCCGACACCGTCGTGGCGTGCGGTGCTCGCTCGCGATGGCCGATGCCGGCATCCCGCATGTGATTGGCACCCCGCGGCCACCCCACCATCCGCGCCCGCTTGAATGCCACCGTCCCAGCGGTGCCTGGCGCGGTTGTCAATCAGCTTCTCGGCGCGACTCGCCCGCGGTGGCGTGCTTTTTCCGGTATCAGAGGTCCGGGGCGGCGTGGCCGACCACACCACTACCGTCGCGGTGGGCCCGGTCACGCGAGCACAGTGTCGGCTCGGCTGCGCAGGCCGCGGACGTGCGACATGCCTCGGGGGTGGACGGCGCACCTGCCGTTCGATAACGTGACATCTGACGGTTGTGTCAACTGACCTTCGCAAGCCGTCGCCAGCCGAACCCACCCCACCATCGCTCCCGGGAGTTGCCATGGACACCAACGACATGATCCTCGTCAGCGTCGACGATCACGTGATCGAGCCGCCGACGATGTTCGACGCCCACATCTCCGAGAAGTATCGCGACCAGGCACCGCGCGTGAAAGAAGCCGACGACGGCAGCCAGTACTGGGAGTTCGAGGGCATGCGCGCCCCGAACATGGGCCTCAACGCAGTCGCCGGGTGCCCGCCCGAGGAGTACGGACTCAACCCGCTCCGCTTCGACCAGATGCGCCCCGGTTGCTACGACATCCACGAGCGGATCCGCGATATTAACGCCAACGGCGTGCTCGGGTCGATCAACTTCCCGACGTTCGTGCACTTCTGCGGCCAGTTGTTCCTGCGGGCCTCCGACAAAGACCTCGCCCTCGCCTGCGTACGCGCCTACAACGACTGGCACATCGACGAGTGGGCCGGCACCTACCCGGAGCGCATCATCCCGATGTCGCTCATGCCGCTGTGGGACGTCGACCTGATGGCTACCGAGATCCGCCGCACCGCAGCAAAGGGCTGCCATGCCGTCACCTTCTCCGAGAACCCCGAAAAGCTCGGCCTTCCGGGCCTCCACCTCGACTATTGGGACCCGTTCTTCAAGGCGTGCGAAGAGACCGGAACCGTTGTGTGCATGCACATCGGGTCATCGTCGTCGATGACGGTCACGTCGATGGATGCCCCGGTCGACGTGAGCATCGCGATCACACCGATGAACTCGTTCCTGGCGCTCAACGACCTGATGTGGACACCGATCTGCCGCAAGTTCCCGGGCATCATGATCGCGATGTCGGAAGGCGGCACCGGCTGGGTCCCGTATGCGCTCGAGCGGATGGACTACACGTACAGCCATCACCGTGCGTGGACCGGCGCAGACTTCGGCGGCCTCACGCCGAGCGACATCTTCCACCGCAACTTCTCGACGTGTTTCATCGACGACCGCGCCGGCATCGAGCTCCGCCACTCAGTCGGTATCGACCGCATGACGTGGGAATGCGATTACCCGCACTCCGACTCAACTTGGCCGCACTCCGCAACCCTGCTCGCCCACTCGCTTGAAGGCGTACCGGACGACGAGATCGACAAGATCACGCACCTCAACGCGATGAAGATCTACCAGTTCGATCCGTTCTCGATCCGTCCTCGCGAGCAGTGCACCGTCGGTGCGCTCAAGGCCGAGGGTGCCGATGTCGACACCTCGCTGCGCAGCATGGGCCGCGGCAAGGGCACGCCGATGACCGCCCGCGAACTCGCCGAGATCGC
>JANOKQ010000416.1:0-6110 GCA_031419375.1 Acidimicrobiaceae bacterium | reverse complement strand
GGCTGGGTAGAAGAGCGGGTCGGATTGCCAGACATCTTGAATGTCGTCGATTCCCAGTCCGGCGTGTTTGAACAGGTGGGCTGCTTGCCTGTCGATCTCGAACGGGTCGTTGTCGTCGAGTTGATCGAGATCGAACAGCTCAGCCATCAGTCCGATTGTAGTACAAACGGATACAGAATGAGCAAGCTACTTGCTGGCGGCGTCGGCTCGCTCCTGGTGGATGTCGAACGGCTCGGTCCGCCCAGACGCGCCGCATCCGATGAACGCTTCCAGGGGATCATCGAGCCGCGCTGCTAACTCGTCGAGGAGCGCCTCGCTATTGATCCCGCGACGCTCGCCTTCGGCGTTGAACCGGGAAGCGAGTTCTCCGATCGAGATCGACACGCAAGCCTATTTGGTTCGCCGGCGCCGTTGGTGTCGTGGGCGCCGGATTTCCACCGATAGACCGCAGATTCTGTGCACCTGGTGTGCACCTGGGAACGACGAAGGCGCCGCTGAGCGGGGCCTCTAGACAGTCTGAGCTGGTCTTTTATCCGGTGGAGACGAGGGGAATCGAACCCCTGACATCTACCTTGCAAAGGTAGCGCTCTGCCAACTGAGCTACGTCCCCGAAGGGACCGCCAGGCTACATGTCCCGGTGCCAGGACGGAACCTCGCATTTCCTATGGTGCACGAATGCCACGGCTTCAGTTCGGAACCTTTCTCGCGCCCCATCACCCCCTCGGCGAACACCCGACACTGCAGTTCCAGCGCGATATCGACTTCGCTGCCTATCTCGATCGGCTCGGCTTCGACGAATTCTGGTGCGGCGAGCACCACTCCACCGGCTGGGAGATGATCGCCTCGCCCGAGATGTTCCTGGCCGCGGCCGGCCAAGTCACCCACACCATCCGCCTCGGCACCGGCGTGATCTCGCTGCCGTACCACCACCCGTACATGGTGGCCCAGCGGATGGTGCAGCTCGATCACATGACCCGCGGCCGGGCGATGTTCGGCAGCGGACCGGGCGCACTGCCGAGCGATGCGCACACCCTCGGTGTCGACCCGATGCTGCTGCGCGACCGCCAGGACGAAGCCATCGGGGTCGTACGCCGCCTGCTCGCCGGTGAGGATCGATTCTCGTATGAGACCGACTGGTTCACGATGCGCGATGCGGCCCTGCAGATCCTCCCGCTCCAAGAGCACATGCCGATGACGGTCGCGTCCAGCATCTCGCCGTCGGGGATGCAACTCGCCGGCAAGTACGGCATCGGCGCACTGTCGATCGCTTCCAACTCGACCGAGGGAATCGCTGCGCTGCCGACGCAGTGGGGTTTCGCGGAGGAAGCTGCACTCGCTCACGGTCAGACGGTGGACCGTCGCGAGTGGCGGGTGATGATGGCATGGCACATCGCCGAGACGAGGGAGCAGGCTCGGAATGAGGCGGTGCAGGGCTTGCACCGCTGGCACAACGACTACAACGTTCACGTGCTCGGCCGTCCTGGCGCAGTGCGCGTCGAGGATCCGTGGACGCGGCTCGACCAGGTCACCGAGACCGGCGCGAGTGGTGGCGGCGCTGCCGTGGTCGGCACGCCCGACGATCTGGTGGCGGCGATCCAGCACATGCGCGAGATCACCGGCGGCTTCGGCGTGGTGCTCGGGTTCGCCCACGACTGGGCCAACCGGGAGGCGACGTTGCGCTCGTGGGATCTGGTTGCGCGCTACGTGGTGCCCGCGGTGAACGGCTACATCCGCCCGATGCAAGCGTCGGCCGATTTCGTCCACGAGCACCAGACCGAACTGATCGCCGGTGCGACGGCCGCCGTGATGAGCAAGATCATGGCCCACGAAGGCGCATCGAAAGCGATGGCCACCACCATGGCCAACATGGCACACGCGTCCACACGCGAGAGCGCGTTCCGTCCCGGGCCAGGCCTCCCCGGCACCCATCCCGCACCCTGACCCCACGGCACATGCCCCGCGGTGGACAGATCAGTCGTCTTTGAGGGCTACGGCGTTGGGGGTGACGTTCATCTTGGGGACATACTCGGCCAGTTCGACTACGCGGCCCTCGCCCAAGAACATCGCCCGGAGGTCACGCCGACACCCCGTGCACGGGCCGTAGAAACGCTCGTCGACGGCTGTCGAACAACGCGGACACACGAACGACAGCGGGCCCGCGTTGAGCGGGGTGTCCGTCATAGCGAGGCCCAGAACTCGGTGAGCGCCGCGGCACCGGTCGTTGGGTCGCCGAGCATCCACCAGTGACCCTGACCCTCGATCACCCGCACGGTGGCTCCGAGCTGCCCGGCCACCTCGACGGCGAGGTCTTCGGCGCGCACGAACGGGTCGGCGGGCGCAACGATGCACAGCCCCGGACGGGTTGCCGCCGGGCCGAGTTGTGCGCCCCACTCCACCATCGCCGGCTGGGCGGCCGAGCGGTACAGCGCCAGGATGCAGCGTCCCATCTCCTCGTCGGCGACGGCGACGAGTTGACCGCCGATGCCACGGGGGATGCCGATCGATTCGTACAGCGCGATCCGGTCCTCGACCGGGGTGGCCATGGTCGTCTCGAAGTACTCCTCGCCGGCGCCCGGCGTCTGCCAGATCTGGGCGAAGTCGTTCCACACGTAATCGGGATGGAACAGGCCGAGCACGTCGCACGCCCAGCTGCGGATCAGGTCGGGACGGGTCGACACCACCCGCATCGCGAACCCGCCGCCCCAGTCGTGACCGACGAGATCAACGGGGCCAGTGTCGGCAACGACGGCTTCGATCTCACCGGTCAGCCAGTCGGCGTACTCCTCCTTGGTCGCCCCGAAACCCTCCGGTGCCGGACACCCGAAGCCCGGCAACTGCGGCGTGACGACATCGGTTCGTTCGAGACAGGCCAACAGCGGCTCCCAGATCACCGGGGTCTCGGGGTTGCCATGAACGAAAACAGCAGTCATGACCGCGATCCTGCCACAGCCGGCAGCCGACGTTTCGATGCGCGCCGGATCAGATGACGTTGATTGCGTCGAGCGTCACTGCCGCAGCGCCATCGACCGACACACCGAAGCTTCGCCAGTCGGCCCGCTTGGTGCCCCACGAGATGAAGTCGTGGGCAGTTGTCGTGGCCGTGGGCAGCGACGGGTCGCTGCCCGCGCTCACGGTCCATCCTGGTGAACCGGTCTCGATCCGGTAGCTGTCGCCGCCGAGGTCGGTGAACTCCAGGTTCACGCTTTGCGTACACCCTGCCAGCGCACCGGCACACATCTGCGGGAGCCCGGCCAGCATCCACTCCACGGTTGCGCTCAACGATGCCGGATCGCGCGGCAGCGCCGCGGCCCGATCGACGGCGGTGCCGATGTCGTGGCGCAGATGGCAGTAGTGGTCGAACACGATTGCGTTGGCGAGCACGTGCATCGGGTGGCTGCCCAGGTTGCCGAGCGGGATCACCATCTCGGCGAGCGGGGCTTCCTGCATCCCGGCCAGCGCAGCGATCCCCTTGTCGGCCCATTCGCGGTACTCGGCCAACACCTGATCGGCGGTCCAGTCCATGCGCGCCTGCACAGGTACCTCGGCATTCGATTCGGCGTCGTCGGATGATCCCCCATCAATGGTGGACGGATCGGCGATCACGTGGAACGTGGATGCCATGTGCTGGGCCACATCGTGCACCCGCCACCCCGCACATCCGCTGGCGGCCTGCCACTCGTCGGGCGTCAACGACTCGAAAAGTTCAAGCGCGCGCTGATGTTCGGCGCGGAGCGCATCGACCGCAGCGCGGCTCACGACGCAGCCCTGTTCTTCAACACGCGCCCGGCGAACGCTCCGGTGTGCTGCCCGTGGTCCATGAACACCTCTCCGTTGACAATCGTGTAGTCGTAGCCCTCGGCACCTTGCACGTAGCGTCCCGCCCCGTCGGGGAAGTCGTACACATAACGCGGCGACGGCAACCGCAAACCTTCGAAATCGATCACGTTGACGTCGGCATACGAACCCGGTTGCAGCCGACCGCGACCGTCGATGCCGAAAAGATCAGCGGTGTCGCTGGTCAGCCGGCGGATCGCCGACTCGATGCTCCAACGCTGGCGTTCACGGACCCAGTACGTGAGGAAGAACGTGGGCTGGCTGGCGTCGAGGATCTGCCCGACATGCGCACCCGCATCGGCCAGGCCGAGCGTGACGAGCGGATCGTCGAGCATCTCCTCGACCGCATCAAGGCGCTGGTTGAGGAACGGGTAGCTGCACACCACCTGGCCGTCGCTTTCGAGCAGCAACTCGATGTACGCGGCGGCAGCACTGATGCCGCGGCGACTGGCCTCGGCGGCGAGCGTTGTGGACGGGTCGAGGTCGTAGCGGGCCTCGGCACCGAGGTTGACGATGAACAGCTGGTCGGGATCGATCGAAGGCGGTGTCGTCTCGGCCTCGGCGATCAGCGTGGCCCGAAACGCGGCGTCGCGAATCGCCACCATCTTCTTGCCGTTGCGCATGCTGCGCAGCGACTTCCACGACGGACAGCGATCGAACACGGTGCGTGTGTCGATGCTGAACAAGATACCGACGCTGCGTGCCGTGGTCTGCGGGCGGACGTTCGCTCCGAGCGCGTTCTCCTGCTTGGCGAACTCGATCACCTTCGCGTACAGGTCGGGGCGGCTGTCGTGTTGAGTGAGCCCGAAGCTGACCGGCCCGGCGCTGCGCCTGCTGACCTCACCCATCCAGGCCAGCTCGGCCCGGGTGAGCGGCACATCGGCGTCATATCGTTCGCCTTCACCGATCCGGCTGGCACTTTCGAACACGCCGGCACCGTGGCGGCCGAGCACATCGGCGAACGCGAACAGCTCGTCGGGTTCGGCGTAGGTACCCGGCACGGGGCGACCGTCGGGCACCTTGTGCAGGTAGGTACGGCTGGTGCTGAACCCGAGTGCACCGGCGCGCATCGCCTCGTCGAGCAGGTCGGTCATCACTGCCAGGTCGTCGCTGGTGGGCGGCGCCTTGTCGAGGCCGCGTTCGCCCATCGCGTACTGGCGTAGCGCACAATGCCCGACCATCCCGCCGACGTTGAGTCCCTTCGGCATCCGCTCGACGCTGGCCAAGTACTCGCCGTAGGTCACCCAGTCCCACGGCAGTCCGCCCAGGATCGCGTCGCGGGGGATGTCCTCGACGCTTTCCATTAGCTCGGCGAGGTACTGGCGGTCCTCCGGCTTGCACGGTGCGAAAGTGACACCGCAGTTGCCCATCACGACGCTGGTGATGCCGTGGTAGCAACTACTCGTCCCGATCGGATCCCAGGCGATCTGGGCGTCGAGGTGGGTGTGGATATCCACGAAACCGGGTGTCACCAGCCGACCGGTGGCGTCGATCTCGCGTTCGGCGGTGCCGACCAGCGACGGCTCGACGGCGACCACGCGGTCGCCGACGATGCCGACATCGGCAATGAAGCCCGGCGCGCCGGTTCCGTCGATGACGGTCCCGGCACGGATGATCAGGTCGTACGTACTCATGTTTCGCGTGCCCCCCAGCCCGTGAGATCACGCACGATACCCGCGGCCACACATGCTGTCCACCACCGATCTGGTGCATTTGTGTTGCAGATCGGCGTCAAAACGTCGCCGGACCGGCTGGGCGCCTGCCACGTCGCAGCCCAGTAGGGTCGGCGACATGACCGAGTCACGCCTGTCCATCCGCATGGGGCTGCAGATCCCGAACTTCACCTATCCCGGGGTGGAGGTGGCGGATCTGTTCGAACGAGTGTCGGCGATGGCGGTCACGGCCGAATCCAGCGGGTTCGACAGCGTGTTCGTGATGGACCACTTCTACCAGTTGCCGATGCTGGGGGCGCCGGATCAGGACATGTTCGAGGCCTACTCGCTGCTCAACGCGCTTGCGGCGCGCACCTCCACCGTCAACCTCGGGGTGATGGTCGGGGGGATGACCTATCGCAACCCGGCCTACCTGGCCAAGGTCGTCACCGCACTCGACGTGTTCATCCGCCAGAGTGCGCAGCAGCGGGTAGTCGCGCTGATCCGGCTGATGTGGCTCGCCGTTCATGAATATCCGTCCGGCATGGCACAGCATCTGGCTTTTCAGGTTGAGCGTTACCCCGTGGATTTGTAAGGCCTGCCGAAATTTTGCTGCGCTTAAGG
>JANOKQ010000415.1:0-11721 GCA_031419375.1 Acidimicrobiaceae bacterium | reverse complement strand
ATCGGCCCCAACGGTGCCGGCAAGACCACCCTGTTCAAGATGATCACCGGCCAGGAGCCCGTCGACACGGGCAGCGTCACCATTGGCGACACGGTGCAACTGTCTTACGTCGATCAGTCGCGCGACAGCCTCGATTCCGATGCCACCGTGTTCGAGGAGATCACCGGCGGCATCGAGCACATGAAGGTGGGCAACCGCGAGATCCACGGGCGGGCCTATTGCGCGAGCTTCAACTTCAAAGGCAGCGATCAGCAAAAGCGTGTCGGCGACCTGTCCGGCGGTGAACGCAACCGTGTGCATCTGGCCAAGCTGCTCAAGACCGGCGGCAACGTTTTGCTGCTCGACGAGCCGACCAACGACCTCGATGTCGATACGTTGCGCGCGCTCGAAACCGCGCTCGAGAACTTTCCCGGTTGCGCGGTGGTGATCAGCCACGACCGCTGGTTCCTCGACCGGATCGCCACCCATGTGCTGGCGTTCGAAGGCGACAGCCAGGTGCGCTGGTTCGAGGGCAACTTCAGCGAGTACGAGGCCTGGCGGCGCAAGGAACTCGGCGTCGGGGCGGAGCAGCCGCACCGCATCAAGTACAAGCCGCTCGCCCGCTGATTCCGGCCCCGCTCAACCCGATGCCCGACTCCGGCACGCCGCCCGCCCCCACCTCTGGCCCGGGTTCTGGCGCGGGCGAATCGGACGCTCAGCTCGCGGCGCGGTTGGCGACCGAAGCGGGTGAGCTCCTGGTGGACCTGCGCAATGAGCTCGAGGCGGCGGGTGCTCCGCCGTGGCAGATCATGGACACCGGCGACCTCGCCAGCCACCGCTTCCTCGCCAAGGCACTGGACGAGGCGCACCCCACCGACGCGGTGCTGAGCGAGGAGGGCAGCGAAGACCCGCGCCGGTTCAGCGCCGAGCGGGTGTGGATCGTGGATCCCCTCGATGGTACGAACGAATACGGGGAACGGGGCCGCGCCGATTGGGCGGTGCACGTTGCGCTGTGGGAACGCGGGCACCTCACCGCCGCGGCCGTCAGTCTTCCGGCGCATGGGGCCACGTTCGCCACCGATCCCGCTCCGGTCGTGCCGGAATGCACCCGCGAGCGTCCGCGACTCATCACCTCGCGGCACCGCAACCCGTACGTTGCCGTGATGGTCGCTAACGCTCTCGGCTGCGATGCGGTGCGGTTGGGATCGGCTGGCGCCAAGGCGATGGCGGTGGTGCTCGGGGAGGCCGACATCTACGTCCATGACGGCGGTATGTACCAGTGGGATTCGGCTGCGCCGGCTGCTGTGGCGATGGCCGCCGGCTTGCACGCCAGCCGCATCGACGGCAGCCCCCTCGTGTACAACGCTCGCGACCCTTGGCTGCCCGACTTCTTGATCTGCCGCCCCGAGCTCGCCGACGCGGTGCTCGACGCGATCAACAGCGGCCGTCACCGGTGATCCCCAGCCAGACCGAAGGCAGGCTGAATCAGGGCACATAGCGCTGAAGGCCACCCGCTACGAGATCACCGACCGGGTGGCGACGGTGTGGTTGCACCGCCCGCACCGGCAGAACGCGTGGACCCGGCGGATGCATGCGGAGTACCGCTTCATCATCGACCAACTCCACCGCAACCCGGCGGTTCGTGCCGTGGTGGTCACGGGTACCTCGTCGGCGTTCAGCGTCGGCGGTGACAGCGACGCGCTGGCCGGCCATGCCGAACGCGGAGCGTGCGACAGCGGCGTGCCCGCCGATGTCGCCCAGCCGGGATACGGCGTGCGCCCGGAGTTCGATCACGACTTCGCGTTCCGGCTCGCGCTGCGGTTCCCAGTAATCGCCGCGATCAACGGCGCATGCGCGGGTGTGGCGCTGGCCCTCGTGCTGTTCTGCGATCTGCGCTTCGCCGCTCGACCGGCACACTGCACCACGGCCGCGCCCGCGAGCACCGGCCCGGCCGCAATGGCGATGACGAAGCGGCAGGTCTACGACGATCTGCTGAGCCATGATGGAGTACCGCGAGGGTGTCGCCGCTCTACGCGAGCGCCGTCCGCCGAAGTTTTGATCCTCGCAAGCATGTGACCCCTGGCACGTCCGGTCGGCGATGTATACACTTGTGTAAACATCTTGTGGTAGACGAGGCGACATCATGACGACGAGGACGGGCACATGACCATCACCGCGGATTCATCCGGGTTCGGCACCAACGACGGTGTGCGTCCGTTGGCCGCCGAACTTGCCCTCGTCGAGCGAATCCCCGGCCTCGCCATCGCCGGCGTCGCCTCGGTCGCAGCCGGCGTGGTGCACGCCGGAGCAATCGGCATCCACGCCGAACACCCGCAACTCGCCCGGATCTTCGTCACGGTTGCTGCCTTGCAGTTGGGCGCCGGACTCATCGCGTTTGCCCGGCCACGCCGCCTCGTCGCTGCCATCATCGCCGGTGTGAACGCAGCGGCCGTCACCGGCTGGGTCCTCACCCGAATCACCGGCATCTCATGGATCGACGGGCTCGAATCAGCCGAATCCCCGCAGTTCACCGACACCATCTGCGCGTTGCTCGGCGTCATCGCGCTCGGTACCGCAGTCGCTGCCGCGGTGGTCGGCTGGCAACGACGCCGTCCGGTGCGGCTTGCGCTGCCGGCGTTTGCGGCCGTCGCCCTTGCGGTCACGGCAATGATGGCCGGCGCGACCCACGCCCATTCCGGCTCCGACGACCACTCCACCGTCGCCACGGGCGAGACGACCCACGGCGACGACGACGCCGCCGCCGCACCGAATGGAGCAACCCCGGTTGTCGCTGCGACCGAGAACTCCGACGGGCATGACGAATCAGGCGATCATCACGACACTGCAACCACAGAACCGGCAACCACAGAACCTGCAACCGACGGCGCGATGCCACCCGCCACCGACGCCGGCCACGGTCACGAGGCGGACCCGGTCGAAGCGGCCAACGCGGCGTGGCCGCGTCCATGGGATCCGACCGCGCCAATCGACGTCAGCGGTGTCACCGGCGTCAGCGCCGAGCAGGAGGAGCGGGCCCGAAACCTCATCGAGGCGTCGCTGAAGGAACTCCCCCGCTACGCCACCACCGAAGCGGCCATCGCCGACGGCTATACCTCGATCGGCGACGCGGGTACCGGGACCGAGCACTACATCAAGCTCTCCATCATCCAAGACGACGTGATGCTCGACGCCACCCAGCCGGAATCCCTCGTGTACGCCGTCGACGGCGACAAGCGCACCCTCACCGGGGCGATGTACATCGCCAGCGCACGCCCCACCGACGACTCGACGTTGACTGATTGGGCCGGGCCGCTGATGCAATGGCACAACCACGGCAACCTGTGCTGGGATCGCGATGCGTCCGGCACCGCCAAGGTGGTCGGCATCGTCGATGCCAACGGCGTGTGCGCCCGCGGTGTCAACACTGGTGGCGAGAACCCGATGGTGCACGTGTGGATCACGCCACACGAGTGCGGTGTGTTCGCTGCGCTCGAAGGGGTCGGCGCCGGGCAGACGTCAGTGTCGGAATCCGAGCGTGTCGACAAGTGCCAAAGCCACGAGAAGCACGAAGCCGAAGCCCCAGAGCCGGTGCCGTACGACCCGACGAAACCGATCGACCTCGGCGGCGTCCCTGGCGTCACCCCCGAACAGCAAGCTGCGGCCGAGAACCTCGTTGCGGTCAACATCGTGCGACTACCACAGTGGAGCGACTACAAGGTGGCCGAGGCCGCCGGGTTCCACAGCATCGGCGATGGCATCACCGGCACCGAGCACTTCGTGCAGTGGGACTGGATCAACGACGACGTGTGGCTCGACCCCGATCATCCCGAGAGCCTCGTCTACCAACCCCAGCCCGATGGTTCGAAGAAGCTGCTGAGCGCGATGTACATGCTGCCCACCAGCGTCGACCTCAGCGAGGTGCCCGACATCGGTGGGGCGCTGATGCAGTGGCACATCCACGACAACCTGTGCTACACGCCGGGCGCCGGCACGAAGGTCGCCGGCCTCACCGACGCCAACGGCAACTGCACCGCCCCGTTGGTCAAGCACGACCCGGCGGCGATGATCCACGTGTGGATCACACCGCACCCGTGCGGCCCGTTTGCTGCGCTCGAAGGCGTCGGCGCCGGCCAGATCGAAGACGGCGAAACCCGCCTCTGCGACCACGCCCACGGCAGCACCTGACACAACCCTCAGTCGGCGACGAACTCGACGTCGACCCCGATGAGGTCGTAGGTTCGCTGAGCGCGCCGGTCGCGCGTCAGCAGCATTCGGTTCGACAACCTCGCCGCTTCACCAACCATGGCGTCGTACACCATGCCGCCGCTGAGCCGCATCGAGGAAAGCCGAACGAACAGATCCTGGTTTTGGTCGGGAGTCAGCCAGCAACGCTCGGGAAACGCCCGCTCGACGAGGACCGCTGCGGTTTCGGGGGGCACTCGTGCAGCCCCCGGGAGTCGGGTGAGGACCGAGTAGGTCTCGAATGCGGCGTGGCCCGCCAGAGCCGGCCGATGCTGTGCCGCTACGAGTCGACATGGGAGGTGAGCCTCGTGGGACGCATCGAGTGCAGCAACGGCGACGCTGGTGTCGATTGCGAAACGAGTGCGGCTACCTCTGGTCGCCATCGCGCAGCGCTCGAACGTCGTCGTCGGTTGTGGCTCGTCCGCCTACAGCGGGCTCGAGACATGGCCACCCATCCACCATCGTGATTCGCCGCGAGGCGGGATGAATCGGTTCCAGCCGAAGCGCTGAACCATCAACAACCACCTCGAACTCGCTGTCGGCCCCGACGCCGAGCTGTTCTCGCAATCGCTTGGGCACGACCACCCGTCCAACCCTGTCCATCGTCACACGCATATCCCTCAGAATATCCCAATAAAATCCCAATCTCCCACTGGTTTGGGTTGTTTTGCGTTTCCAGTCTGCTCCCCGCAGCTACGTCGGTGAGCCGAGCACTTCGTCGGTGTGCTCGCCGAGGTCGGGGACCGGGCCGGGGCGGACCTGGTAGCCGGCGAAATCGACCGGGCCGTTGACCGCCCGGTAGGGGGCTTCACCGTCGCGTGGGGTCATGTCGACGAACGCCCCGGCGGCCTCGGCCTGTGGGTCGGCGATCACGTCGGGGATGCTGTTGATCGGCGCCCACCACACGTCATGGTCATCAAATCGGGTGGTCAGGTCTGCATACGTCCAGCCGGCGAACTCGGCATCGAGCTCGACGATCAGGTCGGGGCTGTTCACCATCCGCGCTGCAGCACTGGTGAAGCGCGGATCGTCGGCCAGTGCCTCACGCCCGATGGCGCGCAGCAGAACCGGCCAGTGGCGGTCGCTCTCCAGCAGCAACAACCAGAACCCCCGCCCATCGGCGCTGCGGTAGCAGTTGACCAGCGGTGCCCGGTTGTGATCGCGGTCGCGGGTCCGTTCACGCTTGCCAAAGCGCAACTGGATACCGATGTCCCAGCCGATCGTGTACATCCCGGCACGCAGCAGGCTCGTCGCGACGAGCCCACCCTGACCGGTGCGGCCTCGTTCGAGCAGCTTGGCCAGGATGCCGCTCAAGAGGGCGATGCCGGTGACGTGATCGCCCATACCGCTGCGCAGCGGCGACGGGTGCTCCCCCGGCGGCACCATCGAATGCGCCAAACCGCTGCGCGCCCAGAACGCGCCGACGTCGTAGCCGGCGCGGTTGCGCTCTGGCCCGTCGAGCCCGTAGCCGGTGAGGCTGGCGTACACGAGCCGGGGATGGCGGGCAAGTACGTCGTCGTGGGCGAGGCCGAGCCGGGAGAGTGCGTCGGGGCGCACGTTGGTGACGAACACATCGGCGTCGGCGAGCAGCCGTTCCATCTGCGCCCGCGCGTCTGCCTGGGTGAGGTCGAGCACCACCGACTTCTTGCCGCGATTGTCGATCTCGAACGGTGGCACCGCGGTCTGCGTCGCCACCCCGACCGCGCCGAAGATGTTGCGCTGCGGATCACCGGCAGGGGGTTCGACCTTGATCACGTCGGCACCCCAGTCGGCCATCAACCCCGCCGCCGCCGGCCCCGCCACCCACACGCCAAGCTCGACGACCCTGACGCCCGCAAGCGGGCCGGGGCTGGGCGGTACAGGCGAGTCGGTCACAACATCGTCACCGTACCGTTGGTGCCGTCCACCTGCACGAGCGCGCCGTCGGGAATCCGCAAGGTGGCGTGCTGCACGCTGACCACGCACGGGATCCCCAGCTCGCGGCCGACGATTACCGCGTGGCTCACCTGCGCACCAACGTTCACGACGACCGCTGCGGCCGGTACGAACAGCGGGGTCCACGCCGGATCGGTGATCGGGGCGATGAGCACATCGCCAGGTTCCAGGGCGAACGGATCGCTCGGGTGGAGCACCACCCGCGCCCTGCCGATAGCCACACCGGGACTGCCGGGCACACCGACGAGTGTGTCGCCGACGACGGCAACGTCGGCTCGTACATCGCTGCGTTTGGCCCATTGGTCCAGTGGCTTGACGGTACCGTTGATGATGAACGGTGGTTCCAACTCGAAAAGCTCGAGATACTGCTGTTCACGCGCTGCCAGGCGGGGGCGGAACTCGTCCGGGCCGGAGCAGAACGCGTCGAGTTCCTCGTCGAGCAGCATGCACACCGACGACAGCGAATAATCGTGGCGGGCACCGAGTTCGCGGATCGCCATGCGGACCTCATGCAACACCTTGATCACGTTGGTCTTGGCACGCTCGCGCCCAGCCAGGTGCAGGTGCGCGGAATGGAGCCCGGCCTCGAACTGGCCAAGTACCTCTGGCTGGCTGGCGAGGGCGGCACGGATCCCAGCCGTTGCCTGCTCACGCAGCGCCACGTTGCGTTCGTTGCGCACCCCCGGCGCATCGGCATCGGCGGCTCCGCGCATCCGGTCGATCAACACCTCGATCAGGTTCGGATCGGTCTCCCACACATCGCTACGGATGTCCCACTCGTTCGGGCCTCGGCTACCGAACTCGCGCCCGAAGTCGGCGAAACCGGCACGGTACGCAGCGGATGCGGGATCGAGTCGGGAGAGCTCCCACATAGCCGTGCTCGGCGCAGCCGAATCGACGTCACCGACGCTGGTGATCAGCGTGAGCGCCAGCGTCGGGTCGCCCATCGCTTCGGCGATCGCGTCGAGCACACCGGGCCCGATCGACGACGCTGCGGTAGTGGCCAGGTGGCGGCGGAACAGCTGACGGATGTGCGGAATGAGGGTCCGGGCCCGCTCGACGAGCTGCTCGTCGAGCATCGCCGACAGGTCGGGCCGCTCGGCCCGGATCTGGCCGGCGAACACCTGGTCGTCGCGCAGCTCGGGCAGATCGTCGACGGTCATCACCGTCACCATCCAGCCGCCAATACGCGCCGTCGCCTCGGCGCTCTCGTGCCACTCCTCCGGTTCGTACGGCGGTGCGTCGGGATGGTCGCCGAGGTAGACGCGGTCGATCGCCTCGGGCGTAAGGCCCGGGCCACGAACACCGAACAACCGCACGCTGGTGGCGTTGATGTACAGGTACCCGCCGAAGGTGCCGACCGCTTCCGGGTGCGTTTCCGACATCTCTTCCGGCGCAACCGCGCCGTAGTCGAGCACAGCAGAGTCGCGCCATCCGGCAAGCGCCCCCGGCGGCTGCCACACCAGCGTCCAACCGAGCGGGCTGCACGGATCGGGCAGCACCTCGCCCGCGTTGGCGCGGGTGAACAACGGGTACTTCGGATTGATCTCCCAGTCGGTGATCCATCGTGTGCCAACCATGTGTGCTCCTACGTTCCAGGGTGCGGAAGCTTGCTCAGGGCGCTTCGAGCACGGTGACCGTGCCCGTCGACCCGTCGACCCGGATCCTGGCCCCGTTGGGAATGCGCCGGGTGGCATCGGTCGCCGAGATCACGCAGGGGATGCCGAGCTCGCGGCTGACGATGATCGCATGACTCAGCGCTGCACCAACGTCAACGACCACCCCGCCTGCCGGTACGAACAAGGGTGTCCACGAAGGATCAGTGATCGGCGCGACGAGGATGTCACCGGGTTCGAGCGCGGTGGGATCGTGGGAGTCGAGGATTACACGGGCGATGCCTTCGACCGACCCAGGGCATCCGGGCATGCCGACGAGCACCGCGCCGACGCCGAGAACATCGGGCGCGGCCGCATCACGACGCGCCCACGTCTCGGGCCCATCGGTGCGCCCGACGAATACGAACGGCGGCACGAGTTGTTGCAACTTTTCGTACTCCGCGCGGCGAGAACGGATCTCGTCAGTGAACTGGTGCGGGTCGACGAAGGCGGCGAGCATCTCGTCGCGTTTGAGGAATCCGAAGTCCTCGATTTCGTCGAACGCGCCGCGTTCCACCATCCGCCGACCGATCTCACGCATCGACATGCGCATCTCGTGAACGCAGCGAATATTGTTGGTCTTGGTTCGCTCCCGCCCCGGCAGCCATGCCGCCGAACAGGCGATCGCCGCAGCGAGCTGACCGTGGGTCGCTGGATCGCCCTCGACCATCGCCAAGAGTTCGCCAGAGGCCGTTGCGCGCTGCTCGGCCTGCGAGGCGTTGTGGTGAGCCGGATCGGCACCATCGGGGGCGAGTCGCATCCGGTCGATGGCTGCGAGGGCAAGAGGCGGGCGGGTCTCCCACGTCGGTGATCTCGTCTCCCACTCGTTCGGTCCGCGGCTCCCGAAGTTGACGAGAAACTGCTCGAAACCGACCTTGAACTCGTCCGATTCCGGATCAAGCCGCGACAGTGCCCACATCGCATGACTCGGCGCTGCGGAGTCGACCTCGCCCATCCCGCCGAGGATCGGCATGATCAGATCTGGTCGTCCGACGGCGGTGGCAACAGCGCTGATTGCGCCAACAGGCACCGTTGCCATGTACGTCGTAAACAGGTGGCGAGCGAAATACTTGCGGTGGAGTTGGGCCAGCGTTTCGTAGCGCTGCCACAGCTGCTCGTTGGTGAACGCCGATAGGTCAGGACGGTCGGAGCGAAGCGCGATCGTCTCGTTCCGGTCCTCGGTCAGTTCGGTCAGATCGCTGAGTGCCGTCTGGGCGAACACGTACCCGAACGTCTCGCCGATCCGCGCTGTCAAATCGGGCCGGTCGCCGCCCTCCATCGCCTCGTACGGAGGGATTCCTGGCTGCACACCGAAGAACGTCTCGTCCATGATCTGCCATGACAGCCCCGGTGCGCGCTCGCCGAACAGCCGGATCAGCGAGGCGTTGAGGTAGCAGTAGCCGCCTTGGACGCCGAGCTGGCAGAACTCCTCGGCGGGAAACTCGTCGATGTCGAACGCTCCCATCCGAACCCACGCGTCGCGCCAGCCCAACTCGGCCAGCCACAGCGCGGTGTCGCTGGTGAGCGGCGTGACCGGATCGGGGAACACCTCCCCGACGTTGGCCCGCGTGTACAGCGGGAAACGCTTGGACAGGTCGGAGTCGGTTACGTAGTAGCGATCACCCATGATTCGTCCCCCAGACGTTCGATGTGCGGACCGCATGGTACCCAGGTCGTTGCGTCCCAGCGGGCACCGGTCACTGTGACAGGTGCCGGTAGTCGATGGGCATTTCAGCTGCGATCATTCAGGTATGCCGCAGCTCGTTGAACCGACCGATTGTGCATGGGGGGCGTTCACCGCCGACGCACCGTGGTCGCTCGACCGGGACCGCATTCGCTGGCTCCCCTTGGCCGCCAAACTGCGTGCTGCGGCGCGAGCAGAACTTCCGGCACTCACGAAGAAACCCAAGCTGCCGCCCGGCGCACGGGCAGTCACCGTGGTCGGGGTGCTCGGCCGCGCGGTGGTGCCGTGGATGATCTGCAAACGGCGCGGTCGCTTCGCCACACCGGAAGCGAGCCGGGCCGCGATCTCACTTCGGCTACGCCAGGCAGCGGAGCGATTGGGGCCCACCTACATCAAGCTCGGCCAAGTGATCTCCAGTGGGGAGGGAATCTTCCCGGCCGAGTTGGTGAGCGAGTTCAAGCGCTGCCGCGACCAGGTCCCCGCCGAGAGCTTCGCCGACGTCCGCCTCGTCGTCGAGCGCGACCTCGGCTGCCGACTTGAGGATGTGTTCTCGTCGTTCGACCGAGCGCCGCTCGCCGCCGCGTCGATCGCCCAGGTTCACGCGGCCACGTTGCGCACCGGCGAGACCGTCGTGGTCAAGGTGCAGCGCCCGACGGTGTCGACGTTCGTCCGCAAGGATCTGCGGGCGATGGCGTGGATTGCGCCGCATCTGGTGGGCCGCATCCCGATCGCCGCGCTGGCCAACCCACCTGCACTGGTGGAGCTGTTCGCCGAGACGATCGTGGAGGAGCTCGACTTTCGGATGGAAGCAGCCAACATGGTCGACATCGCCTCGATGCTCCACGAGCTGGGCCAGACCGGCTATGTGGTTCCCCGTCCGCATCCCACCCTCGTCACCCGCCGGGTACTGGTGATGCAACGCCTGTCCGGGTTCAACTTCGACGATGTGGCCGGCATGAAGGACGCCGGGATCGACACCGAAGACGTCGTCCGCACGGCGATGGTGGCACTGATGGAAGGGGCGATGGTGTACGGGGTGTTCCACGGCGACCTGCATGGCGGCAACCTGTTCGTGCTTGCCGACGGGCGCACCGCGCTGCTCGATTTCGGCATCGTCGGCCGCCTCAGCCACGAGCGCCGGTTGGCGTTCCTGCGGATGATGCTGGCCGCCACCACCAACGACGTCAAAGGCCAGATGGCCGCGATGCGCGACCTCGGTGCGTTGCCGGCCGATACCGATCTCGATGCCGTGATCGCTGACCTGCACCTCGACCGGCCGGCAATCGACCCGACCACACTCACCGGCGAAGAGTTGGTCAGCGAAGTGCAGCGAGTGGTCAAGGCGCTGCTCGGGTACGGGGCGAGAATGCCCAAGGAACTGATGTTGTACGTGAAGAACATGGTCTTCCTCGACGGAGCGATGGCGCGACTCGCGCCCGACCTCGACTTGATCGGCGAGATCACCAAGATCTCGATGATGTTTGCCGCACGACACGGCGAACGCCTCGGCCGCGAACTCGGCATCGACCACATGGCCGTCGAACTGAACATGGATGGCGTCAAAGCCGGCTTCGGCGTCTCGGCCACCACCGATTCGCTCACCTACCGTGAGCTCCAAGCCCGACGCGAACTGATCAGCAAACGAATGCGAGATCGCTGACATCTGCGTTCTGGTCACGTGAAACCGTCTCAGCGCCGGATTCACGTGACCAGAACGCATGGTGATTATCCGGCGGACACAACGCACGGCATGGTCGGCTGTCCCGGCACCAGTGGCTTCGGCTCGGTGAAGATGTCCCAGCGCCAGGCGACGTCGGGGCCAAGCGTTCCCGGAATCGGACCACACCCGAGGAGAGCACCGTCGGTCATGAACCCGGAGAAACGGGTGGCCGATACGGTCGATGCCACGCGCTGACCATCAATGGTCAAGATGACTGTTTCCGTCGTGCCGTTTCCGAGCGCCGAACTGGCGACGAGGAGCTCTCCGCTCGGCGAGATGTCTACGGGCGACGGCACCCTCGACCGGTCATAGGTGGCGAGTCGACCGAGCGTCGGATTCCACAGTGACGGGCCGACCTCGGCAGTTCCAGCGCCCCCGTCGACGTGCATCAGGAACAACTGGCGATCCGCGCTCACGCCCAGGATTTTCCAGTTTCCGCTACCACCATTCGGGTTCGGCGGCAGTAGTGGCAGCTTGAAAATATCCTCTCCGGTGCGCGGGTCGAC
>JANOKQ010000414.1:0-4497 GCA_031419375.1 Acidimicrobiaceae bacterium | reverse complement strand
CGAACGGTGATGAAGCAAGCGGCACCGCACCCCATCAAGCATGGGACACGGCTACCTCATCGGTGCTGACGATCAGTTCGGCCTCGATCTCGTGACGGACCATCAGCACCGAGCTCGGGGACGAATGCGCCAACGCGGAGGCGGTAGATCCCTGGCGGAACTTCTTCCAGCCGGTGAGTCCCTGAGTGCCGAGCACGAGCAGGTCGGGACTGGCTTTTTCAAGATAGCTGGTGATCTCGTGGGTGGGTTCTCCGTGCCGGATCTGGTGTTGGACCTTCGCTCCAGCGGCCGCGAGCGATGCGGTCGCTGTGGCGATCGTGGCATCCACGTCGGCTCGTCCATCGTTGACGACGAGCAGGGTGACGGAGAGCTCGTCGACCCAGGGCAGCTGGCAGATGAGGTCTGTCGCCGCCGTGGCGTGGTGCGATCCGTCGTGGCAGATGACGGCCGTTCGTGTTAGGCGACCGTGGCGGACGATGAGTAGCGGGCTGGAGGGCCGCTTCATCAGCCACTCGGCGGTGCTGCCGAGGTGCATCGCCTTGGTCAGGCCAGCTCCGCGTGGACCGATCACCACCAGATCTGCTGCACGGGAGAGTGCCAACCGCGGATCTTGGATACAGGTCATCTGGACGACCTCATCGAAGTGCGTCTCAGAGAACACGCTTCGTCCATCGACCGGGTGCCACTCGTGGGGCACGGCCGCATCCGGCACGGGTGCCCCCAGGTCTGGCATCACGGCCTTGACGATCTCGAGTCGCCAGTGCGGCCAGCGATGGCTGTTGATCCACAACCAGGCAAGATCGGCCGAGGTCGAGCTGTCGTCGCCGAAGATCATCGTCTTGTTCGTCATGGCACCATCATGTACCGCACGCGGCCGATTTCGCTAGAGCACATGGTCCCGTCCCTGCGGCGACGTGGTCACCATGAACGCTGATCCCTCCTCTGAAGTGGGGAGGACCGTTGACTGACCAGCTGCACCTTGTACTGTTCGGCCATTCCAGAAGAACGTGTGCCCAAACATCTAGAGCAGGTCGGACGACTGGCCGAGCACAGCGTCATCGTCGTGGTCATCGGCGCGTTTGCGCTGTTTTTGACGGCGGTCATCACGTTCGTGTGGGGCTTCGCCAAGGTGTGGTCGTTTGTCGACCTGTTGCTCGAGGATGGTGCCAACGGCTCACTTGCCACGGTTCGCTTGCTCGAGGTGATCGACACGTACCTGGTCGGGACGGTGGTGTTCATCCTGGCAATTGGGCTGGTCGAACTTTTCGTCACCCCGGTGCGGCTGCCCGAGTGGCTCGAGATCCGCGACCTGGGCGATTTGAAGGGCAAGCTCATCGATGTCATCCAGCTCGTGGCCGCGATCAAGTTCCTGGAGAAGCTGGTGCTGTCCGAAGAACCGCTCGAGACGTTGTGGTACGCGCTGGCCGTGTCGTCGGTGATCCTCGCCCTCCTTGCCGTGCGGTGGTTGCACAAAAAGTGATCGCACTCGCTGTTCGAGGTGCAGTCGTCGTCGTCAGGAATTTCACGTCAGCGGACGACGACGACGGGACATGAGGCGCGAGCGGTGACGGCGAGGGTCACTGAACCGAGCACCATCGACCGGAAACCGCTTCGTCCTCGTGATCCAACGACGACGAGCGCGGCCTTTTCGCTCGCACCCAGCAGCTCGTCCACGGCGCTGTGCTCAACGAGCATCGGGGACACGACACGGCCGCTGCGCGCGCGGGCCAGGTCCACCGCCCGTTCGACGATGGTGGCTCCATCGACCTGGGCGATGTCAGCTCCGCGATCGGCACCGCGCTGAGTAATTCGGTAGGGATGCTCCCAGGCGTGCAGGACGCCGAGATCAAGACCGCATCGCTGCGCCTGGTCGGCAGCCCACATGACCGCCCGGTCCGACGACTCGGAACCGTCGCACCCAACCACGATCCCTCCCGTCGCACCGCGCGGTCCGCTCGGCACCACGACCACAGGGCAGGGGCTGGAATGCAGAACCGCCCCTGTCACGGATCCGAGCAGGAAGCTC
Source organism: Acidimicrobiaceae bacterium (assembly GCA_031419375.1). Classification (GTDB taxonomy): domain Bacteria; phylum Actinomycetota; class Acidimicrobiia; order Acidimicrobiales; family Ilumatobacteraceae; genus VFMC01. Next base: position 2,471 of record JANOKQ010000414.1, on the reverse strand, counting down.
GTGACCGCACCCGCCCCACTGCTGCCCACCACGAGCAGATCTGCAACACCTGCTTGATTCGCCAGGATCTTCGCCGCAGGGCCCTCCACCGCCACGAAGTCGAAGCCGACGCGTGGATGACGTTGCAGCAACTGCCCGACGGCGCCGCTCAAGGTTTGCATGGTGTCATCCCGGAGCTGCGCCGTCTCAGGAGCAGCCATTGCCGACCAGCCCATCCCATAGACGTCCATCAGCGGTGGCATCGAGTACGATCCCACCACCCGGACAGACGCCCCTCGCGACTGCGCCTCCGCCGCGGCCCACCGAAGTGCTGACATCGAGTTCTCGGATCCATCCAAGCCGACGACCAGGCGGTTGTGCATGGGGTCAGCCTGGCCGATGCAGGCGCGCCGCAACAGAGTCCTTCGACCCACAAGCGGTCGGGCAAGCGGTCGGGCAAGCGGTCGGGCAAGGGTCTCTCGGCATCAGGGCACATGTGCCATTGGACCCTCCCGCCTGGCGACGGTGGCGTGCACACTGAACTCGGAGGTGGTCGATGTGGACGAGGCTCTCGAGAACGTGGTCAACGAAGACGGGCCGATGGGCGCTCTTCGGTCTCCCGACCAACGGCTCGGTGCCCACGTCGCTGACGTCGAAGGCGAGCGCTTCGATCTGGTGGACGTCGATCGCTGGTGGCGGGCGGCGAACTACCTGTCGGTCGGCCAGATCTACCTGCTGGACAACCCGCTGCTCCGCGAGCCGTTGACCCCAGCGCACGTCAAGTCTCGGCTGCTCGGTCACTGGGGCACAACGCCCGGCCTCAACTTCATCTACGCCCACCTCAACCGCATCATCAACGCGCGCGGCACGGAGATGATCTACGTGTTCGGACCCGGCCACGGCGGCCCGGCGGCCGTGGCCAACGCCTGGCTGGAGGGAACGTGGTCGACGACGTACAGCGACGTCACCTCGGACGAGGATGGGATGCGTCGGCTGTTCCGCCAGTTCTCCTTCCCAGGGGGCATCCCCAGTCACGTCGCCCCGGAAGTCCCTGGTTCGATCCACGAGGGCGGTGAGCTCGGATACGCTCTCGCCCACGCCTATGGTGCGGCGTTCGACAACCCGGACCTCGTGGTCGCGTGCGTCATCGGCGACGGTGAGGCCGAGACCGGACCGCTTGCTGCCAGCTGGCACTCGAACAAGTTCCTCGACCCAGCTCGCGACGGGGCTGTGCTGCCCGTGCTGCACCTCAACGGCTACAAGATCGCCAACCCCACGATCCTCGCCCGAATCCCCGAGGAGGAGCTGATCAGCCTGCTGGAGGGCTACGGCCACGAGGTGTTCGTCGTCGCCGGCGCGGACCCTTCCGAGATGCACTGCCTGATGGCGGACGCGCTCGACCGGGCCGTGGGCCGCATCAGCGACATCCAACGTCGCGCCCGCGCCGCTGCTGCTGCCGGCGGAGGTGCCGGTGGCGGAGGTGGGAGTGAACGGCCGCGCTGGCCGATGATCGTGCTTCGATCACCGAAGGGCTGGACGGGTCCCGCGGTCGTCGACGGTGTTCGGGTCGAAGGGACGTGGCGCGCCCATCAGGTGCCGATCGCCGCAGTCCGGTCCAACGAGGCCCATCGAGCGCAGCTGGAGGAGTGGATGCGCAGCTACCGCCCAGAAGAGCTGTTCACAGAAACCGGTGCGCCCGGTCAGGAGCTACTCGACAGCATTCCCCGGACCGGACGCCGGATGAGCGCCTCGGTGCATGCCAACGGCGGACTCCTGCTCACCGATCTTCGTCTGCCCGACTTCCGCGACTTCGCGATCGATTGCCCGTCTCCAGGTGCAACGATGGCCGAGGCCACTCGGGCTGCCGGCACGTGGTTGGCCAAGGTCATCCAAGCCAACCCCCACACCTTTCGTCTGATGGGGCCCGACGAGGTGGCATCGAACCGTCTCGACGACGTTTTCGCCGTCACTGATCGCGTCTGGAACGCCGAGGTCGTCGACGGCGACGAGCACCTCGCCCCCGACGGACGGGTGATGGAGGTGTTGAGCGAACACCTCTGCCAGGGATGGTTGGAGGGCTACCTGCTGACGGGCCGCCACGGGCTGTTCACGAGCTACGAAGCGTTCATCCACATCGTCGACTCGATGTTCAACCAACATGCCAAGTGGCTGCGCACAACACGACGCATCCCGTGGCGCCAGCCGATCGCGTCGTTGAACTACCTGTTGACCAGCCACGTGTGGCGCCAGGACCACAACGGCTTCTCCCACCAGGACCCGGGCTTCATCGACCACGTGGTCAACAAGAAGGCCGAGGTGGTGCGCGTCTACCTGCCGCCCGACGCGAACTGCCTGCTCTCGGTGGCCGACCACTGCCTCCGCTCCCGCAACTACGTCAACGTGATCGTGGCAGGCAAGCAGCCGACGCTGAACTACCTGTCCATGGACGACGCGATCCTGCACTGCACGCGGGGCCTCGGCATCTGGGAGTG
>JANOKQ010000413.1:0-1753 GCA_031419375.1 Acidimicrobiaceae bacterium | reverse complement strand
CCGCCGGCGACTCCATCGCGATCAGAGGGCTGTCGTCGAGCACCACCGGGTCCTCTGACGCCCAGCGGTCTTCCACGGCCTGCAGCAACCTGAATGCGGGGCCGGAAGCGAGGCTCATCAGCACGGGCGCTCTCGTCAGCGTGCGGGCGATCGAACCGCCCTCCACGAAGGGCACATCGCCGATGCCATCGCCGGCGGCGTCGTAGCCCTTGTAGTTACTCCAGTAGTTCCCGAACCCGGCGACGGTCCACTCGATGTTGGGGACCTCCCCGTCGGTGACCACCTGCATCGTGTTCTCCACGAAGCTGTTGCGGCTGAAGCTTCCCCGCGAAGACTGCATGATCTCGATACCCACCTGGTTGAGCCCGATTGTGTTGGATCTCACCGTCGCCGGCACCGACGATGTTGCTCCACCATTATCGAGCTTGATGCCGACACGGTTGGCCACGATGATGTTGTCGATCACGGTGGCACCGGAGCCGTCCTTGAGCACGATCCCGATGCCGGTCGACGGCGAGCGGCTGTAGAGGATCGTGTTGTTGCGAAGGTCGAACGGCCCGCCGTACATCAGGATCGCGCCGGCGAGGTTGCCCTCGAAGTAGTTGTGGTCGGCGCGGAGGTCGGATGCGTACATCCCGTGGATCGCGTAGCGGCTGTCGCGCACGTCGTTGTCACGCAGGGTCGTTTCGTTGGCGAACGACAAGTAGATGCCGTCGCGTGTGTCGTTGATCCTGTTGCCTTCCACCACCGCACCGGTGCTGTTCCACAGCGTGATCGCGTCGCCCCGCATACGGCCACCACTCGCGGCGCTGTTGGCGCGATCGAGGCCGGTGGCATCAGCGGCCCCACCGGTCGCATGCATTTCGCCTTCGACACCACCATCGGCGAAGCTTTCGATGACGTTGTCGGCGAGATAGGCACCCGCCACGCCCATCACCTGGATGCCCATGTACGTGTTGGTGATCTCGACGTCTTCGACGGTGACACCGTCGGCCAGGATCAGTAGGCCTGAGGGAGTATCGAGTGGCCCGGGTCCGCTGCCTGTCAGGCGAAAACCGCTGACGGTCGTGTCGGCCGCGGCCGCGGCGATCTTCAGCACCGTGCCGAAGCCGCCGCCGTCGAGCGTTGGGCGACCCTCGCCGCGCAGCGTGATCGGCACGGTCACGACGAAGTTGCCACGGTAGGCACCAGGTGCCACCATCACGGTGTCACCAGTGCGGGCAGCGGCCAGGCGCGCGATGAGCTCGGCTCCAAGCGCGTTCGGTGCACCGCTCGCGTCGTCTTCGCCGTCGTCGTCGTTCATGTGGTTGCCGTGGTCGTTGGGGAGCATGGTCGTCGGAGTGCTTCCACCTGCGTCGTCCGATGCCCGCGCCAGCGCAGGAAGCAGGACGAGCGCCGCCGCCAGCACCACGGTCACGGATGCGGCAACGTGCGTCGCGCCTCTTCGTGCCATGTATGTGTTGTACACCGTCGTGCCGAAGGAGGCGACCAACGCGGCAGCGATGATGAGGATGAGCGCCAGGCCAGGCCAGGCCAGTACGTCGAACTGGTAAATCTTGCTCGGCCCGAGCACGCGCGGCGTGAACGGTTCAGGGCGGAACGCAGCCGCCGGGTCGAGATCGTGGCCGTAGACGTAGAGGTGGTACTGCGTCATCACCAGCACACCGACCGGTAGACCCCAGACGAACACGCTGGCTGCGCGTCGGAGCCAACGCCGCCTGCTGACCGCGACGACCAAGACGGCCCCGGCTGC
>JANOKQ010000412.1:0-2310 GCA_031419375.1 Acidimicrobiaceae bacterium | reverse complement strand
GATCATCGCCGCGATCGCGCTCGCTTCGTCGCACCAGCCTTGCGGATACGCTGCATTCTCGAAGTTGCACCCCGCATACACCCTCCCCGAAGTTGCCCGCACCGCCGCACCGACGCGGAACTTCGAGTACGGGGCATACGCGTTGGCGTGTGCGGCGCGGGCTGCATCGAACAACGTCTGGATCGGTGGGGTCATCGTTGCCACGATAGGTCGTAACCGTGACACGATGTCTCGATGGCCGCCGTCGCATCTCCCGCTGCTTCCCGTCACCGACTCATCAACATCGGCGCGGTTCGCACGGTGCTGTCACTGTGGGCCTGGTTCGTGCTGGGTGTCGTCGTGATCGTTTGGACCCCGCTGGTCGCGCTGGTGTGGCTGGTGACCCTGCCCTTCGACAAGGGCCACTACGCCGCCGGCTACCTGTTCCGCAAGCTCACCGTCGCCCATCAGACACTGAATCCGCTGTGGACGTTCCGCACCACCGGCACCAACATCGCCGACCCGCGACGGCCCTACGTGGTGGTCGCCAACCACCAGAGCTTCGTCGACATCCTGCTGATTTCGCACCTGCCATGGGAGATGAAGTGGTTGTCGAAGGCGACGTTCTTCAAAATTCCGCTCATCGGCTGGATGATGCGCATGGCCGGCGACATCCGCCTCGTACGCGGCGAACGCGACAGCGTGGTCGCGGCGATGGCGGCGTGCGGAGATCGCCTGCAGAAACGGGTCAGCGTGATGATCTTTCCCGAGGGCACACGGTCCAACGACGGTGAGCTGAAGCCGTTCAAAGACGGCGCGTTCCGGCTGGCGATCGAGCACCAGGCACCGATTCTTCCGCTGGCGGTGAACGGCGCCTACAGCGCCTTGATCAAAGGAGATTGGCGCTTCGGCGTGACCGATGCGCAGGTGCGCGTACTCGAGCCGATCAGTACCGACGGACTGACGCTCGCCGATGTCGCGACGCTGCGCGACCGCACCCATGCGATCATCGCCGCAGCCGTCAGCGACATGCGAACGGCGTCATGAGCACCGGGCCGCTGGCACTGCTAGGGGAGGTTGCCGATGCGCTACGCGACGGGCGGCCGGTGGTCGCGTTGGAATCGACGATCATCAGCCACGGCATGCCATACCCGGTCAACGTCGAGATGGCCACGGGGGTGGAAGCAGTCGTCCGCGAACATGGTGCGATGCCGGCCACCATCGCCGTACTCGACGGCGTGTGCCACATCGGCCTCTCTCCCGCCGAGTTGGAACTGCTGGCTACTCACCCGGAGGTGCACAAGGCCACCACTCGCGACCTCCCCTGGCTTCTCGCGACCAACCGCCACGGCGCCACGACGGTTGCGGCCACCATGCGCATCGCCGCGTTGGCCGGCATCCGTGTGTTCGCCACCGGCGGAATCGGTGGCGTGCACCGCGGCGGGGCCACCTCGTTCGACATCTCCGCCGATCTGGGCGAGATTGCGGTCACTGCGGTTGCCGTGGTGTCGGCAGGGGTGAAGTCGATCCTCGACATCGGGCTGACGCTCGAGCGGCTTGAAACGTTGGGCGTGCCGGTGATCGTCAACGGCAGCGACGACTTCCCGTCGTTCTACTCGCGCGTCAGCGGGTTCGCTGCGCCGCGCCGCCTCGACGGGGCGAGCGAGATCGCCGCGTTCATGCATGCCGCCTGGGCCGAACTGGGCCTCACCACCGGGATCAGCGTCGCCAACCCGGTTCCCGCTACCGACGAGATCCCGGCCAACGAAATCGCCGGCGTGATCGTGGAGGCGCTCGCCGAGCTTGATCGTCGGCGCATCATCGGACAGGACGTCACGCCGTTCCTGCTCGGCCGCATCGTGGAGCGCACCGGTGGCCGCAGCCTCACCACGAACGTCGCGCTGGTGCGCCACAACGCCGCCGTCGCCGCCCAGATCGCCGTCGCCTACGCCCACCTCTCGTGATCCACTCCAGGATCTGGGCAGGATTCGTTTCGGAAACCGAGAAGAATCCTGCCCAGATCTTTGGTTGGAGGGGGCTGGGAGGTGCCTGAGGGGGACACGGTCAGGAGGCTGGCCGAGCGGATCACCGCCCGCTTCGCCGGGCAGCGCTGCCAACGAAGCGTCACTCGCGACCCGCGCCTCGTCGGGGTCGATCTGGCCGGAGCGACGCTGGTCGGTGCCGAGGCCGTCGGCAAGCACCTGCTGATCCGCTTCGATAACGGGAGGACGCTGCACGCGCACCTGTTGATGCACGGTTCGTGGAGGGTCGGCCCGGTGGCTCGTGAGGCGGAGTGGCGTCGGCGGGTCGAACTGTGGATGAACGACGGGC
>JANOKQ010000411.1:0-7155 GCA_031419375.1 Acidimicrobiaceae bacterium | reverse complement strand
CGGCCGCCAGGTGCTCGCGCACGTCGGCGTGCCCGGCGCACCCACCGCCGAGGACCCGGCCGATGACCTCGTCCGTCTGCAACTCGGCCAGTGATCCCACGTGACCGATCATAGGTGCTGCCTCGGCGCGGTTTCGACGTGGATCGTTCAGGTGCCGCAGAACGTCTGGTACCCGGACAGGCTCGGCGGCGCCGGCGCGGCGAACGACTCGAAGCCGCGCCGTTCGTCGAACGGCCTCGTGATCACGTCGAGCAGTCGTTGGAGGGGCTGGAGATCACCGTCGTCGCTCGCCGCGGTCAGTGCCTGCTCGACAATCTGGTTGCGAGGGATGTAGATCGGGTTCACGCGATCCATCGACGCGGCGACGGCGCGCCCGTCGGCCGACTGCCGCGCCAAGTGCCGCACCGACCAGTCGTCGAAGGCCGCCGGGTCGGCGAACAGCGCTCGGGCCGGGTCGACGTCGCCGCGCACCGTGGACGACAGCGCCCGGAAGCACGACGTGAAGTCCACGTGCTGATCGCGCATCGCCGCCAACAGATCGTCGATCAGCTCTGAGTCGCCCGGCTGCTCACCGTCGAGGCCGAGTTTGGGAGTAGGTGCGTCCGGCCCGAGTGGCTCGGGCTGACCCGAGTGTTGAGCCTCCCCGGGGTGGCCCGAAACCCTCGGGTGGCTCGAAACCCCCGGTTGGCCTGAAACCCTCGGGTTCCCGAGTCGGTGCGTTGGACCTCGACTCAGTCTGGATGGCGCAACCGGAAGCGTTGGATCTTGCCGGTCTGGGTCTTCGGCAACACCGCGGTGAACACGATCGAGCGCGGGTACTTGTACGGGGCGATGGCCGCCTTCACGTGATCCTGCAACCGGGCGACGGTGTCGGCCGACGCCTCGACGCCGGCGACGAGCACCACGTGGGCTTGCACGATCTGGCCGCGGGCCTCGTCGGGGACGCCGATCACCGCGCACTCGGCCACGTCGGGATGGGCGAGGAGTGTCGCTTCGACCTCGGGCCCGGCGACGTTGTAGCCAGACGAGACGATCATGTCGTCGGACCGGGCGACGAACGAGAAGTAGCCGTCGTCGTCCTCGCGGAACGAGTCGCCGGTCAGGTTCCAGCCGTCGCGCACATAGGCCCGCTGCCGATCGTCGGCCAGGTACCTGCAGCCCGATGGCCCACGCACTGCCAGTCGTCCGACGGTGTTGCGCGGCACTTCGACCATGTCGTCGTCGACCACCTTGGCCTGGTAGCCGCGCACCGGGGTGCCGGTGCACGCCGGGCGCGAGTCGCCGAACCGGTTGGAGATGAAGATGTGCAGCATCTCGGTGGCGCCAATGCCGTCGAGCATCGGCTTGCCGGTCTTGGCCATCCACGCCTCGTACACGGGCGCCGGCAGCGGTTCGCCCGCCGACACCGCGGCGCGCAGCGACGAGAGGTCGGCTCCGTCGTCCATGGCGGCGAGCATCGCCCGATACGCGGTCGGCGCGGAGAAGCAGACCGTTGCCTTGTACGTCTGGATGATCTCGACCATGTTCGGCGGCGAGGCGTTCTCGAGCAGAGTGGCCGCCGCGCCGAAGCGCAGCGGGAACACGGCCAGCCCGCCGAGCCCGAACGTGAACGCGAGCGGCGGCGAGCCGACGAACACGTCGTCGGGGGTGACGCCCAACACCTCGGCTGCGTACCCGTCGGCGATGATCAGCAGGTCGCGGTGGAAGTGCATGGTGGCCTTGGGTTCGCCGGTGGTGCCCGAGGTGAACCCGAGCAGCGCCACGTCGTCGCGGCTGGTCTGGACCGCGTCGTAGCGCACCGACTTGTTCAGCGCGGCCCGGTCGAGCTCGGCATCGTGGTTGGCGGTCCCGTCGAACCCGATCACCATGGCGAGGAACCGGCTGTCCTTGGCGCACGCGACCAGCTCGTCCATCAGCCGGGTATCGCACAACGCCAAGGTGATCTCGGCCTTGTCGACGATCTGGCCGAGTTCGCCGGAGCGCAGCATGGGCATGGTGTTGACCACCACCGCGCCGGCCTTGGTGGCAGCCAGCCAGCACGCCACCATGGCCGGGTTGTTGGCCGAACGGATCAGCACGCGGTTGCCGGGCAGCACCCCGTGGTCCTCGGTGAGCACGTGTGCCAGGCGGTTGGTCCAGTCGGCGAGCTCTTTGTAGGTGCGCCGTCGGCCGTTTCCGATCAGCGCGGTGTTGTCGCCGAAGCCCTGCTCGACCAGGCGATCGGTGAGCTCGACCGCAGCGTTCAGGTGCTCGGGGTAGTCGAAGCCGTCGAGCAGCAGGTCGGGCCACTGGTCGGCCGGCGGCAGGTGGTCGCGGGTGAACGTGTCGACGTGCGCCGTCGGCCCGAGCATCATCCCGGCACCGCGCCCGATCCCGCGCCCGATCCCGCGCCCGGCACTGCGTCAGCCGCCGAGTCGGGAACGACGGCGGTGGCCTCGATCTCGACCTTGGCGCGTCGTTCCACCAGGTTGACCACCTGCACCAGGGCCATCGCCGGGAAGTGCTTGCCGATGATCTGGCGATAGACGGCGCCCAGCTCGTTCTGGCGGGCGACGTACTCGTCGCGGTCGGTGACGTACCAGGTGAGGCGGACCAGGTGCTCGGGTCGAGCACCGCCGACGGCAAGCACCTCGACGATGTTGCGCAGCGTTTGCGCGACCTGGTCGATGAAGTCGTCGCTGTCGAACTCCTGCTGGCCGTTCCAGCCGATGATGCCGCCGAGGTACAGCGTACGGCCCGACGCGGCGACCCCGTTCGAGTAGCCGCGCGCCGGCTTCCACGACGGCGGGTTGAGGAACTCGTGCGCGCTCATCAGTTGCCCTCGAACACTGGCTTCTCGCGGGCGACGAACGCCCGATAAGCCCGTTCGAAGTCGGCGGTCTGCATGCAGATCGCCTGCGCCTGCGCCTCGGCCTCGATCGCCTGGTTGAGCCCCATGCTCCACTCGTGGTTCAGCTGCGTCTTGGTGATGCCATGGGCGAACGTCGGCCCGTCGGCTAGCCGCCGCGCCAGTGCCAGGGCCCGTTCCTCGAGCTCGGCTGCCGGGTGCAGCGAGTTGAAGAACCCCCAGCGTTCGCCTTCGGCACCGGTCATCGAACGGCCGGTGTACAACAGTTCGGCGGCTCGGCCCTGGCCGATGATCCGCGGCAGGATCGCACACGCGCCCATGTCGCACCCGGCCAGGCCGACGCGGGTGAATAGGAACGCCGTCGTCGACTCGGCAGTGGCCAGTCGCAGATCCGAGGCCATGGCGATGATCGCGCCCGCGCCAACGCACACGCCGTCGATCGCCGAGATAATCGGCTTGCCGCAGCCGATCATCGCCTTGACCAGATCGCCCGTCATACGGGTGAACGACAGCAGGCGCTTCATGTCCATGCCGACGAGCGGGCCGATGATCTCGTGCACGTCGCCGCCCGAGCAGAAGTTGCCACCGTTCGATGCGAACACGATCACCTGCACGTCGTCGGCGTCGGGCAGCGCACGGAAGGTGTCGCGCAGCTCGGCGTAGCTCTCGAAAGTGAGCGGGTTCTTGCGCTCCGGTCGGTTCAACCGCACCGTGCCGATGCCATCGTCGACGTTCCAGAGGAAGTGTTGCGGCTCGAGCTCAGCCATCAGCGTCATGTGCGGTCACCTTTCGGGGGATCATCCGTTGCAGGAGGTCGTCGAGCGCACCGAGGTCGGTGCCCGTCATGGACGAGAAGAGCAGATCGACCTGTGCCTCGTGCTCGGCGGCCAGTTGCTCGAAGTGCGATCGACCGGCGGACGTGAGCGCCACGTGCACCACGCGGCGGTCGGCGGTGGACGTCGTGCGGGCCACCAGGCCGTCGGTCTCGAGCCGGGCGACCACGGTGGTGGTGTTGCCGTTGGAGACGAGCAACAGGCGTGACAGTTCGGTCATCGTCAACGCGTCGTCCGACCGGTGCAGTGCCGCCAGCACGTCGAACCGGGGCAGCGTGGAGCCGTGCTCCACCCGCAGGAACTCGCGCAGCTGTGACTCGGTCAGCCTGGTCACGCGCAGCAGCCTGATCCACAGCCGCAGCCGACGCTTCGACAGCGCGTCGGTCACAGCTCGCCTCCGTCGATGGCGAGGGCCTGGCCGTTGATCGCGTCGGATCCGGGGCCGCACAGCCACAGCGCGGCCGCGCTCACCTCGGCCGGCTGGATCAACCGGCCTTGCGGGTTGGCGCGGATCAGTGCCCGCAGCGCCGTCTCGCGGTCGCGGCCGGTGGTGGCGATGATGTTGGCGATGGTCCGCTCGGTCATCTCGGTGTCGAGGTAGCCCGGACACAGCGCGTTGGCGGTGATGCCGGTTCCGGCGACCTCCTGCGCCGTCGCTCGGGTGAGGCCGACGGTGCCGTGCTTGGCCGCGGTGTACGCGGCCACGTAGGGGTAGCCCTTCAGCCCGGCGGTGGAGGCAATCGTGATCAGCCGCCCCCAGTCGCGGCCGTCCATCTGTCGCAGGCCCTCGCGCATCGTGAGGAACGCGCCGGTCATGTTCACGTCGATCATCCGCTGCCACATCTCGGTGGTGGTCCGTGCCAGCGGAGCGCTCTCAGCCGCGCCGGCGTTGGCGATGACCACGTCGACCCGGCCGGCCTCGGCGAACATGCGCACCACGTCGGCCTCGTCGGTCACGTCTCCGACGACCGCCGAGATGGCCGGGTGACATTCGGCGACTGCGTCGAGTGGTGCCCGCCTCCGACCGGCGACGACCACCGTGGCGCCGGCAGCGGCGAACGCGTTCGCCAGATCGGCCCCGAGGCCCGTGCCGCCGCCGGTGATCAGCACGCGATGCTCGTTCAAGTTCATGCGCGCACCGCTTCGCCAGCCCGTTGCGCGAGGCGGATCGCCTGGTCGCGGCCGGGCAGGTACGGATCCGGCCACGCCACGTGCGGATCCTCGAGGGTCAGCCCGGCGCGCAGGGTCCAGTACGGATCGGCGAGGTGCGGCCGGGCGAGGCAGACCAGGTCGGCGCGACCGGCCATCAGGATCGAGTTGACGTGGTCCGGCTCGTAGATGTTGCCGACCGCCATCGTGGCGATGCCGGCCTCGTTGCGGATCCGGTCGGAGAACGGCGTCTGGAACATCCGCCCGTAGACGGGTTGCGCATCGACCGACGTCTGGCCGGCCGAGACGTCGATGATGTCGGCGCCGGCTGCCGAGAACTGCCGGGCGATCTCGACGGCCTCGTCCGGCGTGACCCCGTCGTCGCCAACCCAGTCGTTGGCGGAGATGCGCACCGACATCGGTCGGTCGCCGGGCCACACGGCCCGCATCGCACCGAACACCTCGAGCGGGTAACGCAGGCGGGCCTGCAGGCTGCCGCCGTACTCGTCGTCGCGCTGGTTTGACAGCGGCGAGATGAACGACGAGATCAGGTAGCCGTGGGCGGCATGGAGCTCGATCATGTCGAACCCGCTGCGCAGCGCCATCTCGGTGGCGGCGACGAACTGCGCGGTCACCGCGTCCATGTCGTCGCGGTCCATCGCGTGGGGCACCTGGTTGCTCGGCGACCAGGCGATGGCCGATGCCGACATCACCGGCCAGTTGCCGTCGTGCAGTGGCGCGTCGATCTCGTCCCAGCCGAGCTGGGTCGAGCCCTTGCGCCCCGAGTGACCGATCTGGCAGCAGATCTTGGTCGCGGTCTCGCGGTGCACGAACTCGGTGAGGCGGGTCCAGGCGATCTCGTGATCGGGGGAGTACAAGCCGGTGCACCCCGGGGTGATCCGGCCCTCCGGCGACACGCAGGTCATCTCGGTGTACACCAGCCCGGCGCCGCCCTTGGCGCGCTCGGCGTAGTGCACGAAGTGCCAGTCGGTCGGGCAACCGTCGATCGCCCGGTACTGCGCCATCGGCGAGACGACGACGCGGTTGGTCAGCTGCAGTTCGCGCAGCCGGAACGGGGCGAACATCGGCGCCCGGCCCGCTGTTCCTCCGGCCTGCGCCTGGAACCAGTCCTCGGCCGAGCGCAGCCACTCGGGGTCGCGCAGCCGCAGGTTCTCGTGCGAGATCCGCTGCGACCGGGTGAGCAGCGAGTAGGCGAACTGCACCGGGTGCAGGTCGAGGTAGCGCTCGACCTCCTCGAACCATTCGAGGCTGTTGCGTGCCGCCGACTGCAGGCGCAGCACTTCGACCCGTCGCTCGTCCTGGTAGCGCTGGAACGCGGCTTCCATCGTCGGCTCGCTGTGCAGCAGTTCGGCGAGCGCAATCGCACTGTCGAACGCGAGACGGGTTCCGGAGCCGATCGAGAAGTGCCCGGTGGCAGCGGCGTCGCCCATCAGCACGACGTTCTGGTGGTACCACTGCTCGCAGATCACCCGCGGGAAGTTCATCCACACCGCCGAGCCGCGCAGGTGGGTGGCGTTCGAGATCAGTGCGTTGCCGCCGAGGTACCGGGCGAAGACGTGCTCGCAGGTGGCGATCGTCGCTTCCTTCGACATCTGCTCGAAGCCCCACGCGTCCCACGTCTGTTGCGTGCACTCGACGATCACCGTCGCCGTGTCGACATCGAACTGGTAGGCGTGGATCCACATCCAGCCGTGCTCGCTCCGCTCGAAGATGAAGGTGAACGCATCGTCGAACTTCTGGTGCGTGCCGAGCCAGATGAACTTGCACAACCGCAGGTCGACGTCCGGGCGGAACACGTGCTGGTACTCGGTGCGCACGACCGAGTTGATGCCATCGCAGGCGACGACGAGGTCGTACCTGCTGCGGTGGTCGTCGGCGGTGCCGAACGCCGTCTCGAACTGCAGGTCGACGCCCAGTTGGCGAGCACGGTCCTGCAGGATCAGCAGCATCTGCATCCGCCCGATGCCGGCGAAGCCATGGCCCCCGGACACGGTGCGAACCCCGTCGTGGATGACGGCGATGTCGTCCCAGTATGCAAAGTGACTGCGGATCTCGGCCGTGCTGTCGGGGTCGTTGCGCTCCATGTTGGCGAGGGCGTCGTCCGACAGCACCACGCCCCAGCCGAAGGTGTCGGCGGCGCGGTTGCGCTCGAGCACGGTCACCTGGTGCGTCGGGTCGCGGAGCTTCATCGAGATCGCGAAGTACAGCCCCGCCGGCCCACCCCCCATGCACAGCACTCTTAGTGGAACCCTTGGCACGGAGAGAGTGTCGCGCCGATAGCGAGATACTTCAAGCTCAAACTAT
>JANOKQ010000410.1:0-1524 GCA_031419375.1 Acidimicrobiaceae bacterium | reverse complement strand
CGACGCCAGCGTTGCTCGCCTCCATGCACGGCCGCGTCGAGCGCCTGCATCGTCTGGTCGAGGATCTCCTCGACCTGTCCCGGCTGGAGGCCGGAACGGTGCATCTGGCTCGGACCGATGTCGTGCTCGGTTCGCTCGTTGCAGAAGCGATCGAGGAGTGCCTGCTCGATCATCCGGAAGCCGACGTCACCGTGACCATCGCTGCGGATCTGACCGTGCACGCCGATCCGGAGCGACTCCACCAGGTGGTACTCAATCTGGTCGAGAACGCCCTCCGACACGGTCGATGAAGACCAACTCCATTGGGTTCGGTCAGATGCCGTTCCCGGTCTGGGCAGAAGTCGTGACCGTGGACGGCGTGACCGTGGGCAATATCGGCCCACTAGACGTGCGCGAGCTTGCCACAGTGGCGTCTCGACAGTTCGCTGGCACGGCCCTGCTGTTCGCCGTGGAACGTGCCACGTATATGCGCGACGACCCAGCAAGTGCGCAGGCCGATGATCTGGCTGAGGAACTGAGCGGCCTCGCCGTCAAGGTTCAACACGTCGGAGCCGACGAAGTCCTGATCGACTTCGCGGACCTCCCGACCGCTGTCTCCGATCTGTACACGTGGGGCTACAAGTTGGCCAGTGTTCCCGGCGGCGCCGATCCACTCGACGTGTGGGCATCACTCGACGCAAACGATTGGACCGTCGCTCCGGCGATTGCGTCGACACCGCACGTGGAGCTGTTCGTTGATTCGCATGACGACTGCTATCTGCACGTAGAAACTCGCAGAACAACGGCGATGTTGGATCTCATCGCTCTCCTGTTGGCCACCGCGGCGTCGGTCGCGTGGCACGCGAGACACGGCGAGCCCGAAACAGCAATTGCGCTGCCTTCGACGGAAACGGTCTCGGGCCTGCTCGGCGAAGTAGGCCAGCTTCTGGTCGACCAGCGCAAGATCGAGGTAGAAGATGGCTTGATAACGCTGCCATTCGCCCGGGAACGATGGACGCCGTCCAGTCCGCTGCCCGCACCAACTTCGATCGTGACGTACGACGTCGATGCTCGATCGTGGGCCATCTGAACCGCATGGCGTAGCAGTGCGGTGCCCGCCGGCGCCACCGACGCCCTAAGCAACCTGCGGGAGCCAGACACTCGCGACAACCGGCTTGCGAATCGCGACTCTTCGGCGCATACTGGTGAGGCCTCTCGCAAGCGCTTGAGGAAGTGGACCCGGTTGCCCGCCCTTTGGCGGGGGAGCCGGGTTCTGCGCTTTACGGACGCAGTTCGATCACGCCGTCGAGTAACGGCTCGACGAGTGGTAGCCATCGACCACCCGCACCGAACGCCCACGTAACCGCATCGGCGACCCACAGAATCGGCTCGCGACGGCCCTGGCGGTGGTCGAACACCAACGACGGTTCCGGGAGCCGCGATCGTGAGATCGTCCGGCGATCGTCGCTGTCGTCCTGTCGGCTCTCAATCGTCAGCCGCGGAACGGAACGATCCTGCAGCAACCGAACGATCTCGGTGAGGCAG
>JANOKQ010000409.1:0-5041 GCA_031419375.1 Acidimicrobiaceae bacterium | reverse complement strand
CTCAACTACGAAGCGGCCGCGCTCGACACCAGCGTCACCGGTCTCGCCGGCCCGGTACGCGCCGATCAGATTGGCGTGTGGCGCCACGACGTCGAACAGCGCCTGATCAACTCCGGGCTGCCCGTCGACCAGGCCGAGTCGGAGGCGTCGCTGACCAAGGCCACGTTTTCGGGGCTGATCCTCGACCTGTTCGCGACCGGCGACCGGCGGCGGTTGACGGTGGCCTGCGAAACCTGGCTGGCCAGGTTGAGCTCGATCCTGCAGACCCCCGACACCACGAGATCGTTCCATGATGCGGAACCGGACCGCCAGGCGGACCAAATGAGCCGTGATCCGGTGGTGGTGGGGGGATAGTCTGGGCCCCGGGAAGACCGCACCAGGACCGGAGGCGTCGCAGCATGACCAGGATGAAAAGCCATCGCCATGCTCCGCTGGCCCGGATCACCGAGCCCCTCGTGCGCGACAACGGCACCCTGCGTCCAGCCACCTGGGGCGAGGCACTCGACCGGGCCGCTGCCGGTTTCGCCGCGTCGCGCGACCAGCACGGACCGAACGCTGTCGGCGTCTTCTCCTGCTCGAAGTCGACCAACGAGATGAACTTCGTCGCCCAGAAGTTCGCCCGCGTCGCCATTGGCACGAACAACATCGATAGCTGCAACCGGACTTGACACGCCCCATCCGTGGTCGGTCTGGCCACCGTGTTCGGAGCAGGCGGCGGCACCTCCAGCTACGCCGAGGTCGAAGACACCGACGTCATCGTGTTGTGGGGTTCCAATGCTCGTGACGCCCACCCGATCTTCTTCCACCACGTCCTCAAGGGAGTCCACAACGGGGCCAAATTGTTCGTGGTCGATCCGCGCCGGTCGTCGTCGGCGCAGTGGGCCGACCTGTGGCTCGGCAACCATGTGGGTACCGACATTGCCCTGTCGCACACCATTGCCCGCGAAATCATCCACGCCGGCCTGGCCAACACCGCGTTCATCGAGCGGGCCACGTCCGGTTTCGACGAGTACCGCGCCGCCGTCGAACCATGGACGCTCGAGGTGGGCTCGCGCGTCACCGGTGTGCCCGCCGACGCGATCCGCGAGATCGCTCACGCCTACGCCCGTGCCGACCGGGCGCAGATGTGTTGGACGCTTGGCATCACCGAGCACCACAACGGTGTCGACAACGTTCTCGCGCTGATCAACCTGGCGTTGTTGTGCGGACATGTGGGCCGCCACGGTGCCGGGCTCAACCCTCTGCGCGGCCAGAACAACGTGCAAGGCGGCGGCGACATGGGGGCGATCCCCAACCGTCTCGCCGGGTTCCAAGACATCCTCGATCCGGATGTTCGGACCAAGTTTGGTGGCGCGTGGGATGTCACCATTCAGCCTCGCTACGGCTGGCATCTGACCGAGATGTTCGAGGCGATGGAACGCGACGAACTACACGCCGTGTACGTGATCGGCGAGAACCCGGCACAAAGCGAAGCCGACAAGACCCACACCATCGGCCTGCTCGAGGGGCTCGATCACCTGGTGGTGCAAGACATCTTCCTGACCAAGACAGCCGAACTGGCCTCGGTGGTGCTGCCCGGTTCGGCATCGTGGTGCGAGAGTGAAGGTACCGTCACCAACTCCGAACGCCGAGTACAGCGCTGCCGCAAAGCGATCGACCCACCCGGCAACGCACGTGACGACATCTGGATCATTCGCGAGATCTGCGCCCGACTCGGCCACGAGTGGGACTACGGCACCACGCCCCGCGAGGTCGCCGAAGCGGTGTGGAACGAAGTGCGCTCGCTCTCGCCGATGCATGCCGGGATGAGCTACCAGCGCCTCGAGGATCTCGATGGCATCCAGTGGCCGTGCCCGAACGACGACTCCATCGAGCCGTCGTATCTGCACGGCCGGCTGTGGGCCGACAGCCCGGCCGACCGCGGTCGGCTCGCCCCATTCAGCCCCGTAGTCGACGATCCTCCGGTCGAGTCGTTGTCGGCTGATTTCCCGCTGCGGCTCACTACCGGTCGGCGCCTTGATTCCTTTAACACCGGCGTCCAATCCGGTGGCTACCAGAGCCCGTTGCGGTGGGGTGAATCGATCGACGTGTCGCCCGAGGACGCATCGTCGCTGGGGGTGGTCGCCGGTGAGGTCGTGCGCATCGCGTCGCCACGCGGGGGTGTCGACGCCCCCATCCGCATTGACACCTCGCTGCGCCCAGGCTTGGTGTTCATGACGTTCCACTTCCCCGAAGAGGTTGACACCAACGTGCTCACCATCGACGCCACCGACCCCAAGTCGGGCACCGCCGAGTTCAAGGCCGCCGCCGTGCGGATCGAGCGGATCACCCCCGCCGGCCTCGGCGCGGCCGCCGCCGACTGACAGTTCAAAGCAAGCGATGGATCTCAAGCTCAGTAACCACACCGCCACGAGGGCCGAGGTGCAGGCGATCTCGTCCGTGCTCGGCGATCCCGACAGCACCTGGCGCGGCGGCGATCGCGCCGAAGCCGATCACCACGTCGCCCGTGGCGGGCACTCGTTGCGCGATCAACGTCATCGCCTGCTCCCGGTGTTGCACGCGGTAAACGACCGCGTCGGCTGGATCAGCCGCGGTGCGATCAACGAGATCGCCCGACGCATCGATGTCGCCCCGGCCGAGGTGTACGGCGTCGCGACCTTCTACGGTCTGTTCAGCACCATCGAGCGGGCCGAACGGCAGGTGCACGTGTGCATCGACTTGGCCTGCATGATGGTCCGCCCCGAGGGCGAACCGCTCCCGCACGGCGCCCACGAATCGCCGTGTTTGGGGTTGTGCGAACGGGCTCCCGCGGCGCTGTTGATCGAAGCAGGCGACCCGCAGGTGCAGCGCGTGATCGCCCCGGCCACACCGGTTGCGGTACGTTCCGCGCTCGTCGGCGAGGTGGCCGACGAGGCACCGGTGATCCAGGGTGTGCCGCAATGCGCCGACGGGGCAGCCGGCGCGCTGGTGCTGCTCGGCCGGATCGGCCGGACCGACCCGACCAGCCTCGACTCGTACCGTTCTGCCGGCGGGTACCTCGCGTTGCGCCGCGCACACGAGATCGGTCCCGTCGCGGTCATCCGCGAGCTCACCGATTCGGGGCTGCTGGGGCGCGGCGGCGCAGCCTTTCCGGCCGGGCGCAAGTGGGATGCCGTCGCCCGCCAACCGGCCCGACCGCACTACATCGTGTGCAACGCCGACGAGAGCGAGCCCGGCACGTTCAAGGACCGGGTGCTGATGGAGGGCGACCCGTTTGCGCTCGTCGAATCGATGACGATCGCGGCGTTCGCGACGGGCTGCGAGCAGGGCTACATCTACCTCCGCGGCGAGTACCCACGGGCACGACGGATGCTCGCCAACGCCATCGCCCAAGCCACGGTGCGTGGCCTGCTCGGCGACGACGTGATGGGCTCGGGCACTGCGTTCCACCTCGAGGTGTTCCTCGGTGCCGGCGCATACATCTGCGGCGAAGAGACGGCGATCTTCAACTCGATCGAGGGCTTCCGCGGTGAGCCACGCAACAAGCCGCCGTTCCCGGTCGAGGTTGGCCTGTTCAGCAAGCCGACCCTCGTCAACAACGTCGAAACGATGGTCAACGTGTTGCCGATCGTGCTCAACGGCGGCGTCGCCTATGCCCGTCGGGGCACTTCGGGTTCCACCGGCACCAAGCTGTTCTGTCTGTCCGGTTCCGTCGCCCGTCCCGGTGTGTACGAGGTGGATTTCGGGGCGACGTTACGCGACATGATCGACCTCGGCGGGGGAGTCACCGGTGGGCGCACGCTGCGCGCCGTCCTACTCGGCGGCGCAGCCGGCACCTTCGCCACCGCCGACGACCTCGATGTTCCGCTCACCTTCGAAGACACCCGCGCCGCTGGGCTGTCGCTCGGTTCGGGTGTGGTGATGGTGCTCGACGACACCACCGACCTCACCGCCTATGTCCGCCGGATTGCTGCGTTCTTCCGCGACGAATCGTGTGGTCAATGCGTGCCGTGCCGGGTGGGCACTGTCCGCCAGGAGGAGATGCTCGACCGCCTCGCCGCAGGCGCGACGGCAGCGTCCGAACGCGATTTGATGCTCGACATCGGCCGGGTGATGCGCGACGCCTCCATCTGCGGGCTTGGGCAAACCGCGCACAACGCGATCGAATCGGCCATCGTGAAACTGGGAGTGATGTCATGAACGGTGTCCCCGTCTCCGTCGCCGCGCCGGTGCGGCTCGTCGAACTGACCATCGATGGCGACATCGTGAAGGTCCCCGAGGGGACCACCTTGCTGCAGGCGTGCCGTGGCGCCGGGTGCCCCGAGATCCCCACGCTGTGCTACGGCGACACGCTCACCCCGAAGAACGCCTGCCGGGTGTGCATGGTCGAGGTGGAGGGCTCGCGCACGCTGGTGCCGTCGTGCTCGCGCAAGGCCGAAGCCGGGATGGTGGTGAACACCTCCACCGAGCGGGTCAACCACAGCCGCAGAATGGTGCTCGAGTTCCTCGGCTCGTCGACGGACCTGTCGGTCACCGCCAATGTCGACCGTTGGAACACCAACTACCACGTCGATGTCGAACGCTACGGCCACGACCGCCGGACCCAGGCCCAGCCGGTCAAGCGTGACAACGCCCTGTACGTGCGCGACTACGACAAGTGCATCCTCTGCTACAAGTGCGTCGACGCATGCGGCGAGCAGTGGCAGAACACGTTCGCCATCGCCGTCGCCGGGCGGGGTTTCGATTCCCACATCGCCGCCGAATACGACACCACGCTGCCCGATTCGGCATGCGTGTACTGCGGTAACTGCATCGCCGTGTGCCCAACGGGTGCGCTGATGTTCACCAGTGAGTACGACATGCGCGCCGATGGCACCTGGGACGAGGCCGCCCAAACCGTGACGGACACGATCTGCCCGTACTGCGGGGTCGGCTGCCAACTGAGTCTGCACGTGCAGGACAACACCATCGTCAAGGTGACGAGCCCCAGCGACCACTCCGTCACCCACGGCAACCTGTGCATCAAAGGCCGCTTCGGCTTCCAGCACGTCCAAAACAGCTA
>JANOKQ010000408.1:0-3017 GCA_031419375.1 Acidimicrobiaceae bacterium | reverse complement strand
CGGCACCAGCACCAGCACCAGCCCCAGCACCAGCACCAGCACCAGCACCCCCGGCTTGCCAAGGCACGGGATGCTGACGCTCGAGACGGAGCGCACATGGCTACGTGCCTCCACCAGGTTGATGGGGTGCACGGTCGAGTTGATGATCGACGGGCCAGCGACGCTGGTTCCACGAGCATTCGAACGGTTACGCAAGCTCGAACAGGTCTGGACGAGGTTTTCGCCCACCAGCGAGTTGAACCGACTACATCAACGGGCGGGCACGTGGACGCACGTCAGCGACGACCTGTTCCGCGCGCTGTCGTGGTGTGATCGGCTGTCCGAGGAAACGGGTGGCCTGTTCGATCCGACCATTCGCGCCGCGTTGGAATCGTGGGGATACGACCGGACGTTCGCCGATATCGACCGAGGTGCCCCCGCTCCCCAACGGTCGCAGCCGACACCCGGCCCGCATGCGATAGAGCTCGATCGGCCCACCCGGCGGGTGCGCCTCAACGAGGGCGCATCAGTCGATCTCGGCGGGATTGGCAAAGGACTCGGAGCCGATATCATCGCCGCCGAACTGATCGCTGCCGGGGCACGCGGCGTGTACGCGTGCCTCGGCGGCGACATCCACGTGGATGGGGAAAGCCCCGACGGCGGGTGGCCGGTGCCGCTACTGCACCCCCTGACCGGTGCCGTCATCGCCCACCACCAACTCAGCGACGGTGGACTCGTGATGAGCACCACAGCGATTCGACGTTGGACCCGCGACGGCGTCGCCGCACATCACCTGATCGATCCACGCCGGGGCGCACCGACCGACACCGATCTGATCGCGGTCGCCGTGGCGGCGCGCAGCTCGGCTCGGTCCGAGGCACTCGCCAAGGCCGCGATCGTCGCGGGTAGTGTCAAAGGGCGCGATCTGCTCGAACGGTGCGATGTCACCGCCTGGATGGTGCTCGAGCACGAAATCATCACGCTAGGAGTGCGCTGATGTTGGCTGTTTCGGAGAAGTTGGCATGGTACGTGGCCCGCTCCAGTGGGTTGATCGCCTGGGCGCTTGTCACCGCAAGCATCCTGTGGGGCATCACCCTGTCCAGCCGGCTGGTTCGCAAGCGCGGCATCCCCGCGTGGCTGCTCGACCTGCACCGCTACCTCGGCACGTTGTCGATCGTGTTCACCGCGGTGCACCTCGCCGCGCTCGTCGCCGACAACTGGGTCTACTTCGGCTGGAAGGAACTGTTCATCCCGATGGCCACCGAATGGCGGCCTGGCCCGACCGCGTGGGGGATCGCCGCGTTCTACCTGATGATCGCGATCCAGATCACGTCATGGATGATGCGTCGCCTGCCGCGGCGTCTCTGGCACGCGATCCACCTTCTCAGTTTTCCGTTGTTCATCGCTGCCACGATCCACGGCTTCCAGTCCGGCGCAGACCGATCGAACCGGTTGGTGCAGTGGCTGGCATTTGTTGGGATCACGCTCGTGATCACCCTCGTCATCTTCCGGATCCTCACCTTCAAGCCCCGGAAGCGAAAGCGCACGCGGCCAGATGCGAGCACGTCGGTAACATCACCGGTCGATGAAATGGCGCCAACACCTTCGTGATGCCTGGCGGCAGTCGAGTTCGATGCTGTGCGTCGGCCTCGATCCCGCTCTCGACAAGCTGCCCGAGCCGTTTGCCCATGCAGCCGACCCGCTCGACGCGCTCGAGCAGTTCTGCCTCGAGATCGTCGACGCAACCGCCGACCTGGTGTGCGCGTTCAAGCCGCAGATCGCCTACTTCGCCGCACACCGGGCCGAGGCGCAGCTCGAACGGATCTGCGTACACATTCGCGATCGCCATCCGCACGTCCTGTTGATCCTCGACGCCAAGCGCGGCGACATCGGCCCGACGGCGGAGCAGTACGCGCGCGAGGCATTCGACCGCTACGGCGCCCATGTCGTGACGGTCAATCCGTACCTCGGTTACGACTCGATCGTGCCGTTCCTGCGGCATCCTGGCTACGACGGGCACGGCGTGTTCGTTCTGTGCCGCACGTCGAATCCGGGCGGCGGAGACTTCCAGTCGCTCGAGGTCGATGGCGAACCGCTGTATCAACGGGTTGCCCGCACCGTCGCCGGCCAGTGGTCCCCGAATGGCGAATGCGGCCTGGTCGTTGGTGCCACCTACCCGAACGAACTCGCTGCTGTCCGCGCCATCGTGGGCGACATGCCGCTGCTCGTGCCCGGCGTCGGGGCCCAGGGTGGCGATGTGGCCGCCACCGTGGCCGCCGGAGCCGACGCCGAGGGATTCGGGATGGTGATCAACTCGTCGCGTGCTGTGTTGTACGCGTCGGCGGGAGCCGATTTCGCCGATGCGGCGCGCGCTGTCGCCGTCGCCACCCGCGACGAGATCTCCCGCTGCGCCGCCCCCGCCGGCCGCTGACGGAGAGCCACCAGCCGAGCATCGACACCGGCGCACGGAAGCGAGCGGCGTGGGGAAGGTAAACCACGTAGCGTCCTGGCGTGAACGTCGATCCCGAGACGCATGACGACGAGCTGGAAGACGAGCTGGAACTGACCGACGCCGAGCTGACTGCGCTGGCGCTGGCCGCCAATCCCGACATGGTCCTCGGCGACGACGCCGTGCCCTTCAATGCCGCAGCTACGCATGGTCTCCTCCCCGACTGGTACATGCCGGCGGCACAGGCTGGCGGCCGGTCGAGTAAGCGCACCGCCGTGATGGCGCTGGTGGTGATCTCGCTGCTGGCGCTGAATGCAGCCGGGCTATGCGTCACCTACGGCGAAGTCGTCGTGGCCTGGTAGCTCGGGGCTACGACCAGCCTTACTCGCCGATCATTGCGCTGGCGGTGACCGGGCGGAGGCGCTGCGCGGCGGCGCTGGAGATCCAGATGACGAGCCCGACCACGATCGGAAACGCTCCGACGAACACAACCGAGTACAGCGTCGGGAACGTCGTCGGTTCGTGTGCAGCCTTGAGGGCCATGCGCAGCGTGCCGAACCCGAGGATCACAGCCAGCAGTCCCCCGACG
>JANOKQ010000407.1:0-2220 GCA_031419375.1 Acidimicrobiaceae bacterium | reverse complement strand
GGCCCGACTCCGGCGACCGTCGGATACCGTTGTCGACCACGAACCATGGCACTCCTGCCAGATCATGCTCGCCTCGAATCGAGCGTTCGGAGCCTTCACCATGTCCTCCCTCCCGTCCGACACGATCGAGATCCGTGGTCTGCTCGTCACCACGATCGTCGGTGTTCTGCCCCACGAGCGCACCATCGCGCAGCCGGTCCAGATCGATATCGACCTGTTCGTCGACCTGCGCGACGCCGGCCGCACCGATGAGCTAGCCGACACCGCGAACTACGGCGACGTCGCCGAACGCGTCGCGCAGGCAGTGCGCGAATCGAAGGATCTGCTGCTTGAGCGACTCGCCGACCGGGTCGCCGAAGTGGTGCTCGCCATCGACCGCGTGGAGGCCGTCGACGTCACCGTCACCAAGCTGCGGCCACCAATCCCCGAACAGGTGAGCACCACCGCCGTCAGCATCCGCCGCCACCGCCGCGACTACGACGTCGTGGACCGCGAGTCGCACCTGGCCATCGTGGCGCTCGGTTCCAGCCTCGGCGACCGAGAGGGCTACCTGCGCTCAGCCGTCACGTCCCTGTCCAATGTGCAGGCGATGTCGCAGGTGTTCGAGACCGACCCAGTGGGCGGCCCGGACGAGCAGGGCCGGTACCTCAACATGGTCGTCGCCGTCCGCACCACGCTCGACCCGTACGCGTTCTTGCGCCGGTGCCGCCAGATCGAGGCCGAGGCGCTCCGCCAGCGCGTCGTTCATTGGGGGCCGCGAACGCTCGATGTCGACGTGTTGTTCTACGACGACATTCGCATCGACGACCCACACCTGACGATCCCGCACCCGCGCTACGCCGAGCGCCGCTTCGTGCTCGCCCCGCTGGCTGAGGTCGCGCCCGAACGGTGCCCCGTCGGTTGGGACGGCGCACTTCCCGCCGATGGGGTTCACCCGCGCGGCCCACTCGTACTCCCGGCAGAATGAGACCGGTCTCTCGGTTGCGCAACGCAGCGGCGGTAACAGTCTCAGAGTCCGAGGCGGGCTTCGATCGAGCGTACCCGCTCGGGGTAATGAACCCGGCCGTACTCGGGTTGCTGGCGGACCACGATCTCGAGCAGTTCGTCGTGTTGAGCGGTGCGCTTCCACGGCAACGCGACGTACAACGGCAGGCCGAACTGGCGCAACTCGCCGAGCCGCGTGTAGACCTCGCGCTGATAGATGTACCGCTCCTCCCACGGCCAGTTCGGCGGAGCGAAGCCCGTCCCCGGGTCGAGGATGCACCGCTCGCGCACGCCGTAGCGGTCGGCCTGAGCCAGGCGAGCGGCGAAAAATTCCATGATCGTGCCGACCGGGTCGTGTGCGACCAAGGTCATCGAGCGTGGATCGGGACCAGACAGGAACGGCACCACGATCGGCACCGCGTGTTCGGCAGCCACTTGCCACATCGCGTCGAGTTGCATCCCATCGGCGGCATTCAGCACCGTGGCTCCAGCCGTCAGCGCCCGTGTGGCCACTTCGGGGCGCCAGGTGTCGATGCTTACGTCCACACCGAGCGCCGCCAGAGCGGGGATTACGTGTTCGAGCCGACCCCACTCCACCCGCCAGTCGACCACCTCGGCGATGTCGGTCGAGCCCTGGCCGCCCACGTCGATCGAATCGGCACCGTCGGCAATCAGTCGTCTGGCCCTGGCTACGGCTTCGTCCGGAGTGGTCACGATCGAGTCGGCGTGCAGGGAATCGGGGCTGGCGTTGACGACGCCGAACAGGTGCATGACGGGCGAACCTATCGGCCGACGGCAGCGCACAGGACGGCTGCGTCATGAGCATTCGAACCGCACGCACCTTCGACCCCTCGGGATGGAGCGCGGAGCGGGTGCTTGCGGCCAAGGGCGATCGCACCGTCACTCTGTGCTTTCCGTGCCGTGACGAGGCCGCAACAGTCGGCGAGCTGATCACCAGCGCCCGCCGCCAACTCGTCGAGGCGGTGCCCCTCGTCGACGAGTTGATCGTGCTCGACGACCGCTCCACCGACGACACCCATGCCGTTGCCGCTGCCGCCGGCGCACGGGTGATCCACATCGAAGAGGTCCATGCGGCCTACGGGATCGGTCACGGGAAGGGCAACGCGCTGTGGGCATCGCTCGTTGCCTCGGGCGGCGATCTGGTGGTGTGGTGCGACGGCGACGTCACGTCGTTCACACCTGACTGGGTCGTTCGGCTGCTGGCCCCACTCGTCG
>JANOKQ010000406.1:0-2737 GCA_031419375.1 Acidimicrobiaceae bacterium | reverse complement strand
CCCGCCCGGCCCCGGGTTCCCGGAGCAGGCACCGTCGGTGTAGATGACAAGCGGGGCGATCGTGGACATCGCCAACACTGTAGAGAGCCCACCGGTTACCGGCGGGTAAGCGTGCGAGAATGGCGCTCATGATCTTCGACGGCTACGTCAACCAGCTCCCCGACAGCGACCCCGGCGAAACCTCCGAGTGGCTCGACAGCCTCGACGCCGTGATCGATACCCACGGCAAGCCCCGTGCCCGGTTCCTGCTGTCGAAGCTGCTCGAACGGGCCCGCGAGAGTCAGGTGAGCTTCCCGGCCACGGTCAGCACCCCCTACATCAACACCATTCCCCGCGAGGCCGAACCGTGGTTCCCCGGCGACGAGTACATCGAGCGGCGAATCCGTGCGTTCGTACGTTGGAACGCCGCGGCGATGGTGGTGCGGGCGAACAAGAAAGCCGACGGCATCGGCGGCCACCTCAGCACATTCGCCAGCTCGGCATCGCTGTACGAGATCGGCTTCAACCACTTCTTCCGCGGCAAAGACGACGGCAACGCCGGCGACCACGTGTACATGCAGGGCCACGCCGCCCCCGGTGCGTACGCCCGAGCGTTCATGGAGGGCCGCCTGACCGGGGAGGACCTCGACCACTTCCGCCGCGAGATCGGGCGCGACGGGCGCGGCCTGTCGAGCTACCCGCACCCGCGGCTGATGCCCGAGTTCTGGGAGTTCCCCACGGTATCGATGGGCCTCGGACCGCTCACCGCGCTGTACCACGCCCGCTTCAACCGCTATCTCCTCAACCGCAAACTCGACGACACCAGCCAAAGTCGGGTGTGGGCGTTCCTCGGCGACGGCGAATGCGACGAGCCCGAATCACTCGGCGCGCTCTCGCTCGCCAGCCGCGAAAAGCTCGACAACCTGATCTTCGTGGTCAACTGCAACCTGCAACGCCTCGACGGCCCAGTGCGCGGCAACGGCAAGGTCATCCAAGAGCTCGAAGCGTCGTTCCGCGGCGCGGGGTGGAACGTGATCAAGGTGATCCACGGCTCGAAGTGGGATGAACTGCTCGCCAAGGACAAAGACGGAGTGCTGCTCAATCAGCTCAACACCACCGTCGATGGGCAGTTCCAGCGCTACAGCATCGAAAACGGCGCCTACATCCGCGACAACTTTTTCGGCCCCGACCCACGGTTGCGGCAGATGGTGCAGCACCTCAGCGACGACGATCTGCTCAGCTTGCCCCGCGGCGGCCACGACTACCGCAAGCTCTACGCCGCGTACAAAGCGGCCATTGAGAACCTCGGCACTGGCGCACCCACGGTCATTTTGTGCAAGACGGTCAAGGGCTGGACGCTCGGACCGGACATCGAGGGTCGCAACGCCACCCACCAGATCAAGAAGATGACCAAGGACCAGCTGCTCGTGCTGCGCGACCGGCTGTACATGCACGACGAGATCCCCGACGACGCGTTCGACGGCGACCTGCCCCCGTACTTCCGCCCCGCCGAGGACTCCATCGAATACCAGTACATGATGGAACGCCGCCGCGCGCTCGGCGGCTCGATCCCCAAGCGCCGCACCAGCCCGCGCAAGCCGCTACCACTCCCGGCGACGGGTGCGTTCGCCGAGCTGGAAAAGGGTTCCGGCACCCACGCGGTCAGCACCACAATGGGCTTCACCCGGCTGCTGCGCAACCTCGCTCGCGACGAGAACTTCGGCCGCCACGTGGTGCCGATCATCCCCGACGAGGCCAGGACGTTCGGGATGGACTCGCTGTTTCGTGAGCTGAAGATCTACGCATCGCAGGGCCAGAAGTACCAGCCGGTCGACCACAACCTGCTGTTGTCGTACACCGAAGCCAGCGATGGCCAGATCCTCGAAGAGGGCATCACCGAAGCCGGGTCGATGGCCAGCTTCATCGCCGCCGGCACCAGCTACAGCCACCGTGGCTTCCCGACCGTGCCGTTCTACACGTTCTATTCGATGTTCGGATTCCAGCGTGTTGGCGACCTGATCTGGCAGGCCGCCGATGCTCGTACCCGCGGGTTCATGCTCGGCGCCACCGCCGGGCGAACCACACTGATGGGCGAGGGGTTGCAACACCAAGACGGCCACTCGCTCGTGCTCGCTTCCACCGTTCCCCCGGTGCAGGCCTACGACCCGGCGTTCGCCTACGAGGTGGCGGCCATCGTCGGTGCTGGCCTCGAGCGGATGTATGGCAGCACCGGCCAGAACCCCGACGTCTTCTACTACCTCACGCTGTACAACGAGAACTACGTGATGCCGCCACGGCCCGACAACGATGCGCTCACGGCGGAGATCATGCGCGGCCTGTACCGCTTCGCCGAGGCACCGGCCGCATCGCACCAGGCGACACTGCTGTTCAGTGGCTCGGCGTACTGCGGCGCGCAGGCCGCTGCCGATGCGCTGCGCGACCGTTTCGACGTTGGGGTCGAACTGTGGTCGGCGACGTCGTACAAGGCCCTGCGCGAAGAGGCGCTGGCGACCGAGCGACACAACCGGCTGCACCCGTCGCAACCCGCCCGCGCGGCGGCCGTGACCGACATCCTCGCCGGTTCGCCGGGGCCGATCGTCGCCGTGACCGACTTCATGAAGATCGTTCCCGAGCAGATCGCCCGCTGGTTGCCGGGCCGCAACTTCACCCCGCTCGGCACCGACGGGATGGGCCGCTCGGACACCCGCGAGGCGCTCAGGCGGTTCTTCGAGATCGACGAAGGCCACGTCGTGGTCGC
>JANOKQ010000405.1:0-2488 GCA_031419375.1 Acidimicrobiaceae bacterium | reverse complement strand
GGTCGAACACGAACCTGCCCAACACGCTCCCATCACCAGCACGCGCCGACCGCCACGACCGCTGCGCCACGACAGGTTCCGGCATATCGGCAACCGCTTCGGCATACGCACGCCACCTCTGACACGTGAGCTCGGTGTCAGCAACATTCATCTGCTCCACAGCACCAACCAGCATCTCCTGATGCTGGTTGAACCACTCCGCCGTCGCAGGCGTCACCACCACACGAAGCGCCCGGACCTGCCCGGCCGACAACCGCCCGGACACCGCGGCTGCGGCAACGATGGTGTTGGACCCCAGGAACCTGCCATCGCGTAACAACCGCGACGCCTCACTGGAACGCATCCGGCACCGGTCACGCAACCACGCCCCCATCGACACATGCCCATCCAACGCCCACATCCCACCCGCCGCGATCCTGACCGCATCAAGTGCTAACCGGGCACCCTCACGCTCATGCGCGGCCAACGCGTCAATGAACTCCTCCGGCGAACCAACCCCGCCGCGACCGCCACCGCAACGGCCATCGCACAAGTCGTCGCGGCCGTCGTTGAAGCTGTGGTCCGAGTCCGCCGACATACCTGAATCGTACACCAGTTCGCACCGGACCAACCCGCAGAACCCATATTACATATAGCTTGTAGAGATACCCGAGGCGCGAACATCACCATCACCGATAGCTGGCGGCGCTCGCGCTCTGACCACACTGGTTGGTGGTCGCGCCCCACTACGTTGACCGGTGGGTCTGGTTCATCGGTGGACGGCTGAACGTGTGCGTGTGCGTCGACTGAACGACGGCTGGGCCGATACCCACACCCGAGACCCCGAAGCCATCGAAGCCGAACGTCGCCACCGGGCCAAATCCGGGACGAAACCCAACAGGGACCACGCCAACCACGCCGCGCTGGGCGATGGGGTCACCCGCGCCGCAGCCACCCTCACTGTCGACCAGCGCTGTCATCGCACCGGCGTGCGTGCGATCAGAGCTGGAAGAAGATCTCCGTGAGGATCAGGAACACGACCCACAACCCGAACGTGGCCACAAGCAGGTTGCGCACGCCGGGGCCGTCGTACATCATGTTCAACCCCTTGTTCGGCTGTGCCTTCCACGGCATCAAGCCGAGCGCGTTGACCTCGAGCACGGCGATGATCACGAGAGCGATCAGCCAATACGCGCCCATCTCGCCGCCGCTGAGCACGGCCCCTTGGGTGGGCGAGTGACCCTTGTAGACCATGAAGAACAACATGCTCACCGAGAAGATGGTGTTCTGCCGTGAGGCCATCAAGGCGCGTCGGCCAGCAGCCGCCGCGTTGGGGTCGGCCTCGCCACCGGCCAGCACGTTTGCGGCGTTGGCCAGCACCACTTTCTGGTTGCGCCAGATCACACCCCACACGTTGAGCATCATGATCGTGCCGAGGATCATCCCGGTGCTGATCGCCAGGCCTGCTGCGCTCTTACCGAAATCGTTGCTGAAGTAGTTCTCGGTGGCGAGGGTGATCAGGATGCCGGTCACGAACGTGCTGATCGCCGACCAGCGGAACCACCACAGCGCCCGACGGGCGACCTTGTCGAGGGCGATGTTGCGCGCCTTGGCCTCGTCGCCGAATGCGGCAAACGCGGGCACCTGCACGAAGTTGAAGTAATACAGCAAGCCGATCCACATGATGCCGACCAGGATGTGCAGCCACCTGAACCCGAACTGACCAAGGCTGTCGGAGCTGAAGAAACCGTTGTAATCCGCAAGCACGTTACGTACCCCCTCTTGTGAAATTCCAGTGCGCGTGAACGTAGCACCCGCGCCTGCGTCAACACGCGACCGGCACGACATCCAGGCCACCCGGTGGTCACGGGTAGCCTGCTCGCACAATGGCTCACGAATTCATCTTCACCTGTTACAAGCTGGCCCGCTTCTACCCACCCGATCGCACGGTACTCGAGAACATCTCGCTGTCGTTTTACCCGGGAGCCAAGATCGGCGTGCTCGGATCGAACGGCGCCGGCAAGTCGAGCCTGCTCAAGATCATGGCAGGCCTCGACGACGGCTACTCGGGTGAAGCCAGGCTCACCCCCGGCTTCACCGTTGGCTACCTGGCCCAGGAGCCGCAGCTCGATCCAACCAAAGACGTCAAGGGCAACGTGATGGACGGTGTGGCCGAGGTGCAGGGCATCATCGACCGGTACAACGAAGTCATGGCAATGTGGGCCGACCCCGACGCCGACTACGACAAGATCGGCGCCCTGCAGGCCGAACTCGAAGACAAGATCGCGGCAACCGACGCGTGGAGCCTCGACCGTAACGTCGGCATTGCCATGGACGCGCTGCGCTGCCCGCCCGACGATGCCGATGTGACCACGCTGTCGGGTGGCGAGCGGCGCCGGGTGGCGCTGTGCCGGCTGCTGCTCAGCCGCCCCGATCTGCTGTTACTCGACGAGCCGACCAACCACCTCGATGCCGAAAGCGTCGACTGGCTCGAACGGTTCCTACAGGA
>JANOKQ010000404.1:0-6611 GCA_031419375.1 Acidimicrobiaceae bacterium | reverse complement strand
TGCCCTGGTCGATCTGGTCGATGGTGACCTCGTCAACACCTGCTTCGGTCCACCACTGCTGCTGGAACTGGGCGATGGTCAGGTTGGTCTGGTCCTGCGTGGTCGCCAGTGAAATCTGCAATGGCCCGGGGTTGTCGGCCTTGTACTGGGCGATCAGGTCCTGGGCCTTGGCCATGTCCTGTGCGAGCGGAAAGCCGGTCTCTTCGAGGTAACCGACTTGCGTGGGCGAGAACGGTCCGCTGGCTAATTGGTTGACACCGGCACCGATGGTGTCGATCAACGCTTGGTTGTCGGTGGCGTAGGCAAGCGCACACCGAACCCGGACATCGGTGAGCGGTGAACCCTCCTGAGTGACGTGCAACAGCGTGTGTGCGGTTTCGGCGTTGTTGGTGATTTCGGTCATCGGGAACTCTTCGGATTCGCGGAACTCGGCGATGGTCTCGCCGTTGGTCGAGTGGAAGATGTCGATCGTGCCGCTCTTCAGCGCATCACGACGGTTCAACGCATCGGGGATCGGGCGGAACTCGATCGCATCGAGGTACGGGTACGGCTGGTTCCAGTACTCGGCGTTCTTGGTCATCGAGAACACTTCGTTCGGCTTGTAGTCCTCGTACACGAACGGTCCGGTGCCGACAGGCTCGTCTTTCAAGTTCTCGTCCGCGTCACTCGCCGCCAACCACGCCGGTGACGCCATGTACCCGACGGCGCTGAAGAACGAAAACGGTAGGGACGCCCACGGGGTGCTCGTCGAGATCACGGCGGTCATCGGGTCGGCGGCGTCGAGCTCGATCGTGTCCACGGCGCGCAAGATGTTGCCGGTGAGGATCCCGGTCTTGGCGCGGGTCAGGTTCTCGACGATCGCCGCCCCATCGAAGGGCGTGCCGTCATGGAACGTGACATCGGCGCGGGCGGTGATCCGCCACTCGGTGAAGTCGTCGTTGGGGGTGATCGATTCGGCCAGGTACGGTGCCCAGCCGTTCTCGGCGCTCGGCATCGCCAGCGAGTCGTAGATGTTCTTGATGACCTGGTGGCACGAGATGGCGCACACCATTTCCGACGGGCGCCATGGGCTGGAGGAGTCGGCCTCGATGCCCATGACGACCTTGCCGCCGGGGACGGGCACCTCCTCGGGGGCTGCTGTGGGCGGCGGGGCGTCGGTCGCCTGGGGGGTGGTGTCCGTCGAGCCGGCCTCGGTGTCGGTGGTGGCGCCACCGTCGGTCGCCTCGGGCGTGGTGTCGTCGCCCGGCGCTGCCGTACCCGTCGGCGTGGGTGCCGTCGTGGTCTCGTCGTCACCTCCGCATGAGGCGGCAATCAGGCCGACGGCGATCATCACCGCCGCAAACGTGCTACCGCGTCCTCGCTTGGACGATCGTTGGCGCTTACTCATGGTTCCCCCTCCGAACATGACGTTCAACTTGTAGGTCTTGGACTCGCAGTTTCTCGACGTGAGGGCCACAGCATGGATGTGACCCCCATCACACCGCCGCACCTTAGCCACATCCGCAGCCGCGCGTGCGACACGGATCAGCCGTCGTCGGCGCATGCTCAACCGTTATCGTGGCGTGACACGATTGACGCATTCGGTGGGCAGAACTCAGGTGTTGGTGAACGTTGGCGGGCGGCGCTGGATGAAAGCCGCCATCGCCTCGCGGTGATCGGCGGTGGCCGAGGCCATGATCTGTTGTCGGTTCTCCAGATCGATCGCCGCCTGCATGCCGGGGATCTCCAATGCGGTCCACATCCCTTCCTTGGTCAGCGACACGCCGAAGGGGGCGTTGGCCATCACCAGATCGGCTGTGGCGTAGGCGGCATCGAGCAGCGAGTGGTCGTCGACCAGATCGACGACGAGGCCGATCCGGTACGCCTCCTCGGCATCGAACACGCGCCCGGTCAGCATCAACTCCTGGGCGCGGGACGCGCCGATCAGGCGGGGCAGCAGCCAACTGGTACCGATGTCGCAGGCCGATAGCCCGATGCGGATGAACGCCGCATTGAACCTGGCCGAGCGGCTGGCCAAACGAATATCGCTACCCAGGACGAGTGCGAAACCACCGCCGGCCGCCGGACCATTGACCGCGGCGATCACCGGTTGCGGCAGCGAGCGCAGGTGCGGGATCAGCGAGGCGATGTGTTTCTGGGTGGCGAAGCCCGCTTGTGTTCGGCCGAACCCAGCGGAGTGCGGTGCGGTTCCGTACCCACCGAGGTCGAGCCCCGCGCAGAACCCCCGGCCGGCGCCGGTGAGGACGACGACTCGGACGCTCGGGTCGACGGCGATGGCGTCGAGGTGGTCATGCAGCCCCTGCACCAGCTCGGACGTCATCGCGTTGAGCTTGGCGGGGCGGTTGAGCGTCACGAGTGCGACCCCCTCCCGCGGCGAAGTCCGCACGACCACCGCACTCGCCCCGGGTGACCCGGGCCGCGCTGATTGCGCGGATGGCGGCGAATCGGTCGGCGAACCAGTATCCATCCCCCATCGTGACTCGAGTCCGGCCAAACCCCCGAGTCCAGCCACCCCCGGGCGCTGCGAGCCAACCAGCCGGGACCTTGGAGCTGGCGCCTGTCGAAGAACACACCGCCACGGTGGCAAACTCGACGTCCGGGCGCTCCATCCCGAACCGAAACCACCTGCGACCAGCCAGCCCGAACCGTGGACCTACCCCCTGTCGAAAAACACACCGCCACGGTGGCAAACTCGACAACCCGGCGCTCCACCCCCACCGAGGCTGGCTCGTCGTTCGGGGGCGGGGTTCATGCGGGCATCTGTGTGAGACCCCCTTGGTACGGTCGGGGGGTGTCGATGCTTGCCGTCCAACCGGAACCGCCGCTCGATGGCGTCTTGATTCCGCACCGGACCACGCTGTCCCCGTTGCGATACGGCAGCGGCGATCCGACGACGCGGCTGCTGCCGGGCGAGTTGTGGCGGGCCACGCACACACCCGACGGTCCTGCGACCGTGCACCTGGATTGGCGCGACGGCACCGTCCGCACACGCAGATGGGGTTCCGGCGGGGACTGGCTCGAGGCGACGGTCCCGCACATGCTCGGCCACCACGATCAACCGGTGCTGTTCGATGACGACGCCCATCCCATCGTGGTGCGCGCCCAGCGCAACCATCCGTACCTGCGGCTCGGGGCCAGTCGCGATCTGTACCACGAACTGCTGCCGGTCATCCTGGCGCAGCGGATCACCGCCGGTGAAGCATGCGCGCAATGGCGGCGGCTGTGCGTCGAACTCGGCGAGCCTGCACCGGGGCCTGTTCCGGGTACCGGTCCCGTGCTCCGGTTGCCACCGCATCCCGACCGCCTGGCCACCACGCCGAGTTGGTGGTTCCATCCGCTGGGCATCGAACGCAAACGTGCCGGGGCCCTCATCGCGGTAGCCCGCCACGCCACCAAGTTGTGGGGATGGGGCGCGGCGGGCAGCATCGAGACCGCGCGCAAGCTGGTGTTGCTCCCTGGTGTCGGCGAATGGACGATCGGCGTGGTTCTGGCCACCGCTCTCGGCGAACCCGACGCGGTGCCCGTTGGCGATTTCCACGTCAAGAACAGCGTCGCCTGGGCCCTCGCCGGTGAGCCACGCGCGACCGATGAGCGAATGCTCGCCCTGCTCGAGCGGTACCGAGGCCAGCGCGGCCGGGTGGTGCGCCTCCTGCAACTCGACGTGGGAGGTGCACCCAAGTTCGGTCCACGCAAACGAATTCTGCCGATGGCCCGGTGGTGACCGGGCACGATTTCGCGAGCGTCGCTGCCCAGGTCGAGGGCAGGCCGAGTGTTAGCGTTGTCACGCCGATGAGTACTGCCGTTTCCACTGCTCCTGCGCCCAGCGACACACCACAGGCACCATCGATGTGGCCGTCCATGCTCCGCCGGGCCGGCATCGCCTACCTCGTGTCGCGGTTGTGCGTCATCGCCGGCGCAGCCATCGTCGCCGCCCAGGACGTGGCCGATTCGAACCGCCTCGGGCTCCCCCGCCCGAAGAATGCGATCGGGCTGATCTTGGGGGTGCTCACCTCGTGGGACGGTGCCTGGTACTACAAGATCATCCGCTCCGGATACCCGACCAGCATCCCCGCCGAGGTCACCTACAACATGCCCGAAGCCAGGGCTGCGTTCTTCCCGGTCTACCCGCTAGTGGTCAACGCAGCCGATCTCGTGTTGCCCGGCGGCGACGTGTTCGCCGGGGTGTTCGTCAACTTCGTGCTCGGTGCTGTGGCCCTGTGGCTGGTCGGCCTGATCGCCAAGCACCTGTTCGGCGAGCGCGTGGGCTACCGCTCGATGCTGTTGATGGCGTTCTTCCCCGGCAGCGTCGCCCTCAGCCTCACGTACTCCGAAGCCACCCTGATCGTGCTCGCTGCAGCGTGCCTGCTGATGCTGCTCCGCGAGCGATGGCTGGTTGCCGGGTTGCTCGCCGCGGTCGGCACCGCAACACGACCCAACGGGCTCGCCCTCGTGGCCGCGTGCGCGGTCGCCGCATTCCTCGCGATCAAGCACCACCGGCAGTGGCGGGCGCTCATCGCCCCAGCCCTCGCCCCGATCGGCTTCGTCGCGTTCCAGCTGTACCTCTACATCCGCACCGACGAATGGGCGTGGTTCCGGGTGCAGACCGAGGCCTGGGACGAAGGCACCAGCTTCGGGTTCACCGCAGTGAAGAACACCTTCGAAGCGTTCATCCGCCCCCTCGCTTCGCCCACCGACATCATCACCGCCGTCTCGGTGCTCGTGACGATCGTCCTCATCGTGGCAATGGTCAAGCGACGGCTTCCCTGGCCGCTGGTTGCCTTCGTCGTCGTCGTCCTGGCGTTGATGGTGCTGCCGAGCACGGTCACCGCCCGCCCACGGTTCCTGTTCACGGCGTTCCCATTGCTGATCTCGCTCGCGGCCTGGTGGCCGGAGGATCGCGAGGAGGAATGGGGTCTGCTGATCGCCCTCAGCACCGCAGGCCTCGTGTGTTTGACGGGTCTCTATGGCGTGCTCGGCGCCATCCCGTGACGACCACCCCGTGACTGGCGCCACGTGACCGGCGGCACGGTCACCGGCGGCACGGTCACCGGCACAGCGATGTGGCGGCGGCCGGGGTTGGCGCTGCTGGCGATGCTCGCCTACCTTCCGGCGCTCACGGCCAAGCCCGGCCGGATGCCGACCGACACCAAGCTGTACCTCTACCTCGATCCCGGCCGGTTGATCGCCGACGCCCCGTTCACGTGGGACACCCGCCAGTTCGCCGGGTGGGTTCCGCACCAGACCATTGCTTACCTGTGGCCGTCGGGGCCATGGTTCTGGGTGTTCGAACGGTTCGGCGTGCCCGACTGGGTGGCGCACCGGCTGTGGATCGGGACGATCCTGTTCCTCGGCGGGGCCGGTGTGCGCTGGGCGGCACGACACCTCGGCCTCACCCCGGCTGGCGCGACCGTCGCCGGGGTCGTCTACGCGACCTCGCCGTACGTGTTGCCATACGTGTCGCGCACCTCGGTGATGCTGCTGCCGTGGGCAGGGGTCGGCTGGCTGGCCGGGCTCACGGTGCGCGCCGCGACACGGCGCGGATGGCGCGATCCGGCACTGTTTGCGCTCGTAGTGCTGACCATCGGCGCGGTCAACGCGACCGCGCTCGCGTTCATCGCTCCGGCACCGGTGCTGTGGTTGCTCCACGCCGCATGGCAGCGCTCGATCACTTGGCGCAACGCAGTGATGACCGCACTTCGGATCGGGACGCTGAGCCTGGTGGTGTCGCTGTGGTGGATCGTGATGCTGGTGGTGCAGGGCCGCCACGGAGCCGACGTGTTGGCTTTCTCGGAAACCCTCGATGCCGTGTCGCTCACCTCGGTGAGCACGGAAGCCCTACGTGGCCTGGGCTACTGGCTGTTCTACGTGCGCGACCCATACGCGTTCACGACCACCGCGTCGCTGCATTACATGGGCTCGGTCAAGGTGATCGTGATCGGCATCGCAGTTTTGGTGGTGTGCCTCGCCGGCATCGCGTTCACCCGCTGGGTGCATCGCCGGTTCGCGGCACTGCTGGTGTTCACCGGGGTTGTGCTCGCGGTCGGGGTGCACCCAATCGCCGAGTCGTCGCCGCTGATGGTGCCGCTGCGCGAATCGCCGCTCGGCCTGGCGTTGCGCAGCAGCACCCGGGCGATCCCGCTGAGCTCGTTCGGCATGGCCCTCGGGGCCGGTGCGCTCGTCGCTGCGCTCGGCACCTCGCGAATCCGTTGGCGGCAGGTGGCCGCACCGTTGGTTGCCCTGTTAGCGATCGCCAACCTGCCCGCACTGTGGAACGAGGGCCTCGTCGATGCGGCACTCGTGCGCGACCAGGACGTGCCGGCAGCGTGGAGCGAGGCCACGGCGCGACTTGATGCCGGGTCGAGCGAGTACCGCGTGTTGCAGCTGCCCGGGTCGGAGTTCGGGGCGTTCCGCTGGGGCTACACGGTCGATCCGCCGTTGCCGGGCCTCACCGACAAACCGCTGGTCACGCGCGACCTGCTGCCCCTCGGCAGCCCGGGAGCGATGGATCTGCTGTATGCGTTCGACAACCGGTTTCAGACCGGGGCGATCGATCCAGACAGCATCGCCGCCGTCTCCCGGTTCCTCGCCGTCGACACGATCTGGCTGGCCAA
>JANOKQ010000403.1:0-2400 GCA_031419375.1 Acidimicrobiaceae bacterium | reverse complement strand
ACCGGGCGATGGTTGTTCTTCGCGTTCGCAATTGCGTTTGCGGTGAAGGTACCGATGTTCCCGTTGCACACGTGGCTGCCCGACGCGCACACCCAGGCGCCAACGGGCGGCTCGGTCATCCTGGCCGGGGTGATGTTGAAGTTGGGCACCTATGGGTTCTTGCGGTTCGGCTTGTACCTGTTCCCCGAGGCGGCCCGGTGGAGCCGACCGCTGTTCCTCACTCTGGCAGTCATTGGCATCCTCTACGGAGCGATCGCGGCCACGATGCAGAAGGACCTGAAGCGGCTGGTGGCGTATTCCTCCGTGGCACACCTGGGCTTCATCGTGCTCGGAACATTCGCGTTCACTTCGCAAGCCATCACCGGCGCCGTGATGCAGATGGTCAACCACGGCGTCAGCACCGGTGCGCTGTTCATCCTCGTTGGCATGATCTACGAGCGCCGTCACACCCGCGAGATCTCCGAGTTGGGCGGCATCCAAAAGGTCGCGCCGATCTTCGCAGGCACGTTCATGATCGTGATGCTGTCGTCGATCGGGGTGCCCGGTCTCAACGGCTTCGTCGGCGAGTACCTGGTGCTGATCGGCTCGTTCCTGACGGCACGGTGGTGGACCGTTGTGGCCACCGCCGGGGTGATCTTGGCTGCGCTGTATCTGCTGTGGGCGTACCAGCGGGTGTTCCATGGCGAGCCGAACGACGACAACCGCACCTTCCCCGAACTGCGCCTGAAAGAAGGCATGCTGCTGCTGCCGTTCGTCGGTCTGATCGTGTTCTGCGGTGTGTACCCGAAGCCGATGCTCGACCGCATCGAGCCCAGCGTGAAAGCGTTGCTCACCCACGTGAGCGACAAGACCGGCTACGTCGAACCCGACATCCCCACGCCCCCCGAGCCCGCCGGCGACGAGCACGCCGACGACGACGCAACCGGCCACGAGGCAACTGGCGAAGAGGGCGAAGCACCGTGATTCCCGAAACCCTGCAGGGCCCCGCTGTTTCCTGGTTTGCACTCTCACCGCTGCTCATCTTGTTGGGCGGCGGGTTGGTGCTGCTGGTGCTCGGTGCGCTCACGCCGCGCTGGCCGCGCGGCTTGTACGCCGCGTTCAGCGCGACCGTCTCGGGTGCCGCGCTCGTCATGTCGTTCGTCCTGTGGGACGACATCACCGACGAGGGGGCGCGCACGCTACTTGCCGGGGCGATCGCCTTCGACCGGTTCGCAATGTTCGTCACGATCGTCATCTCCGCATCCGTGCTGCTCGCCAGCCTGATCTCCGACGACTATCTACGTCGCGAGCAACTCGACGGCCCCGAGGCCTACGGCCTGTTGCTGATGGCGGCCATCGGCGGGATCGTGATGGGGTCGGCCAACGATCTGATCGTGCTGTTCCTCGGCCTCGAAGTGCTCTCGATCGCACTGTACGTGCTTGCCGCAAGCCATCGTCGCCGTATCGAGAGCCAAGAGAGCGGCATCAAGTACTTCGTGCTCGGCGGGTTCTCGTCGGCGTTCTTCCTCTATGGCGTTGCGCTCATCTATGGCGGCTCGGGCAGCACCAACTATGGCGAGATCTTCGCGTCGTTCACCGCGACCGTGCAGACCGACCGGACCGATGCGTTCGTCCTTGCCGGCGTGGCGCTGTTGCTCGTCGGGCTGTCGTTCAAGGTTGCCGCGGTGCCGTTCCACTTCTGGACACCCGACGTGTACCAGGGTGCGCCCACCCCGGTCACCGCGTTCATGGCGTCGGCCGCGAAGGTGGCAGCGTTCGCAGGCCTGTTGCGCGTGCTGAACGTTGCCTTGCCACACTGGCGCGACGACTGGCGTCCGGCCATCTGGTTGATCGCCATCGTCACGATCGTCGTCGGCTCGGGCTTGGCGGTCGTGCAGACCGACGTGAAGCGGATGCTCGCGTACTCCTCGATCAGCCACGCCGGTTTCATCCTGGTCGGGGTCGAGGCGTCGGGCCATTCCGCAGGCGAGGCCGGGTTCGGCATCGGTGTGTCGGCGGCGCTGCTGTACATGCTGCTGTATGCCGTGCTCGCACTCGGCACGTTCGCCGTGGTCACGCTGGTGGCCCGTACGGGCGATGCCAACACCGACATCAGCGCATTCCGGGGCCTCGGTTCGTCGCACCCCGTGTTGGCGTTCGGGATGACGGTGCTGTTGCTCGCCCAGGCGGGCGTCCCGCTCACGTCGGGGTTCATCGCCAAGTTCGGGGTGATCGAGGCGGCCGTCGAGGAACGCAGTTACGCCATTGCGATCGTGGCGATGGTCGCCTCGGTGATCGCCGCGTTCTTGTACTTGCGGATCATGGTGTCGATGTGGATCACCGAGCCCGTGGCTGGCGACGATGTCCGCGAAGCAGTGCGGGTACCGCTCAGCACTGGGCTGGCAATCGCCGTGTCGGTCG
>JANOKQ010000402.1:0-12228 GCA_031419375.1 Acidimicrobiaceae bacterium | reverse complement strand
CCGTCGAGGCCGCTGTCGCCCGCACGACCCTGGAGTTCGGCGGCGTCGACATCTGTATCAACAACGCCGGGCTGCACCTGTTGCACTACAACCAGCCGTTCTCGGTACTCCCCCGCCACGAGCTGCGCTCCCTGTTCGACGTGAACGTGATCGGTGTCGTCAACTGCACCGTCGCCTGCCAGTTGAGCATGCGTCAGCGAGGCGGCGGAGCGGTCGTCAACATCTCCTCCATCGCCGGGTACCTGAGCTCGTCGCCGTACGGGGTGTCCAAGCTGGCGGTGCGCGGCCTGACCGTTGCGTTCGCCACCGAGCTCGCCCCCGACCGGATCAGGGTGAACGCAATCGCACCCGGACTGATGGCCACCGAGAACGCGCTCGAGGGGTTACCGCCGGCGATGATCGACGATTTCGTCGAGAACCGCCAGCTGGTCCACCGGATCGGCACGATGGACGACGTCGTGTCGACCACGCTGTTCCTGTGCTCGGACGAAGCGAGCTTCATCACCGGTGAGACCCTCAAGGTCAGTGGCGGCTACCCCCTCGGGATGTAGTCGCAGTCGGTCGTGGAGGTCTCGACCGGGGCGGCTCGCTGGCTCATGACGATCGACGCCAGGGCGGCGACGACGACACCCATCGCGATCACCTGCACACCGGTGAGCGCTTCATCGAGGAACACCCACGCGGCGATCGACGCCACCACGGGGATCAGCAGCGTCAGCGTGGAACCGAGCCACAGCGGGACGCGGACGATCGCCCAGTTCATCATGGCGTGGCCGAGCACGCCGCCAAGGATGATCAGCCCGATCAGCATCAGCCATTCCGAGCGGGGCGGCGGGTTCATGTCGGATCCGGCGATCAGCCCGATCGGCAGCGCCACTGCGGCTGTCCACCACGATGTGCCGGCGGTGTACTCCACGGGGGTCAGCGTCCCCGCGGCGCGCTTGGCGAAGATGAAATAACCGCTCCACGCAAACAGCGTCCCGGCAGCGGCAAGGTCGCCGGCTCCGCTCCACTCCGGTGTCCCGGCCGACTCGACCACGATCGCGACGACCCCGCCGATCGCCGCGAGCGCGGCAACGATCTCACGTGGCCGCACCCGCTCGCCGAACATGCGCGCCGCGAACACGCCGACCACCAATGGCTGCAGCGCCCCGATGGTGGTGGCATTGACCACGTTGGTCAACTTGACGGCGACGAAGAACAACATGACA
Source organism: Acidimicrobiaceae bacterium (assembly GCA_031419375.1). GTDB lineage: Bacteria > Actinomycetota > Acidimicrobiia > Acidimicrobiales > Ilumatobacteraceae > VFMC01. The sequence goes on along the minus strand of JANOKQ010000402.1, from coordinate 11,017 downwards.
TCGCTGGCCAGGCACAACCCGCCGGGGGCCGAACGTTTGATCACGCGCATGTCGATGCGGCCGCCGCGGCTGCGCACCCATGCGGTGATGAGCACCGCATACACGGCGAACCGCCAGAACGCGAGCGGCAGCGCGTCCATGTCGATCGACTTGATCAACACGCTGGTGAACCCCCACGCCGAGATCGCCAGCCCCATCGCCGCCAGCCCCCAGCTCTGCCCCCGGGCCTGCGCCGAGGTCTCATTCGTCATCACGGCCACTCGTTCAGGGTACCGATCGGCATCACCGTGTCGCCCCCGCACGGTGCGCGAGCTCGACGCACCGGTTTGACTCGCCCGTCAGCGGCCCTTCCACACGGGCGGGCGCTTCTCGGCGAACGCCCGAGCACCCTCAATGGCATCCTCGCTGGCGAACACAGGGCGAGTGACCTCACGGACGTGAGCGGCGGTGTCGGGGCCGACCTCTTCGAGCATCAGCCGCTTCGTCGCCCGCACGGCAAGTGGACCGTTGGCGCAGATCAGTGCGGCGAGCCCCAACGCGGTGTCGAGCACCTCGGCGGCCGGCACCACCCGGTTGACGAGACCGAGCTCGAGGGCGCGCTGCGCGGTGATCGGCTCACCGGTCAGGCCCATCTCCAGCGCGATCTGCAGCGGGATTCGTGTCGGCAGGCGCGTTCCGCCCCCCGCTGCCACGAGACCGCGTTTCACCTCGGGGATGCCAAACTGGGCGTGCTCGGCAGCTACCACCAGGTCGCAGCGCATCACCACCTCGAACCCGCCGGCGACCGCCACGCCGTTGACTGCGGCGATCACTGGTTTCGGGCAGCCGGCCAGCATCGCCAGCCCAGCCCCCACGGCGCTCAGGTCCTCGCCCGCGACGAACGCCTTTAGATCCATCCCCGCGCAGAAGATTCGCTCACCGGTACCGGTGATCACGACCGCCCGGACATCGTCATTGGTCGCCGCGTCGCTGAGCGCGTCGACCAGTCCTTGGCCGACGGCAGCGTTCAACGAGTTGCCGGCCTCCGGGCGATCGAGCGTGACGATGCGAACCCCGTCCCGGTCCTCGACGATGACGCTCATGCTGATCTCCTTCGATTCTTGGCTCGGGATCGAACCTACCAAGCGTCAACCGGACGCCGAGCACCGCTGGCCGATGTGGGCAACGTGTGAGACTCGACGCATGGCACCCAGGATCGTGCAACTGTTCCCGGGCCAGGGCTCGCAGTGGCCCGGCATGGGCGGCGATCTCGTGCACACCTCACCGGCCTTCGGTGCCGCGGTTGCGCAGTGTGACGAGCTCCTACTGCCGAGGACCGGATGGAGCGTCCGCCAGGCCATCGCCGGCGGCGATGCGGCGCGCCTCGAGGGCATCCTCGACCTTCAGCTGATGTTGTTCACGGTCGAGGTCGCGCTCGCTGCGGTGTGGAACGAACAGCGGGTCGGGTGTGATGCCGTCGCCGGTACGAGCCTCGGTGAGATCGCCGCAGCCAATGGGTGCGGGGCGCTCACTCTCGCCGACGCCCTCGAGGTGGTGCTGGCCCGGGGTGAGTTGTTGCAGATGCAACGACCGGAGGGTGGAACGGTGGTGCTGAACGTCGACGGCGACCAGGTGGCCGACGTGCTCGCCGGTTTGGAGAACGATGCGTGGGTGGCAGGCTACAACGGGCCCGGAACCACCACGTTCTCGGGACGCGAGGCAGCGCTCGCCGAGCTGCTACAGCGTGGCGAACGGCTCGGCGTGTTCGCAGCACGGGTGCGGGTCGAGTACCCCGCCCACTCGTGCCTGCTCGAACCACTCGCCGAACCGCTCCGTCAACGCCTTGCCGGCATCCGCCCGGCGGACGGGCGAGTGCCGTTCTACTCGGCCGTCACCGGCGGGCCGGTCGCCGGGAGCGCGCTCGATGCCGATTACTGGGTACGGAACCTGATCCAGCCGGTGCGCGGCGGCCAGCTCCTCGACCGGCTGCTGACCGATGGCCCCGGGACCATCCTCGAGCTGACCCCGCACCCGATCTTCGCCAAGCCGACCGAGGCTGCGATCGCCGCCCGTGGTGCCGACGCCCAGCACTGCCCCACGCTGCGCCGAAACCGCGACGCCAGCACGTGCCTAGCCGAGGCCCGCAGGCGCATCGCCGGTGACGTACACGGGTGATCGGGACCCGATGCCACAGCACCGGATACTGTCTGGCGACAGCGAGAGGTGCGCATGAACTACGACGAGATCAGCTTCGAAGCCGCCGACGGCATCGCCATCATCACGCTCAACCGGCCCGCGGTCTTGAACGTCATCTCGGCACGGCCGGGCGGCACCCGCGATCAGATCGTCGACGCACTCGCCACCGCCGAGGCCGACCCGGCGATCGGGTGCGTGGTCGTGCGCGGGGCCGGCCGCTCATTCTGCGCGGGTGGCGACTTGACCGGCAATGCCAAGCGCGAACGCCCGATCGACGACGTGCGATTCCTCGAATCGGCAGCGGCCTTCTACGAGCGATTCGCCGCGATCCGCCTGCCTACCATTGCCGAGGTGCACGGGCACTGCCTCGGCGCCGGACTGCTGTTGGCGTCGGCATGCGATCTGGTGGTTGCCGGCGAGGGGGCGCAGTTCGGTTTCCCCGAGGGTCGACTGGGCCTCGTCGGTGCAACCACGATGGTGCCGGTCATCGGCCGTCAGTGGGCCAAGTTCTTGATGTTCACCGGTGAACTGATCAGCGCCGCACAGGCCCGCACACTTGGCATCGTCCTCGCCGTCGAACCAGACGCCGAACTGCATGAACGGGTGCTCGACCTGGCGCAGCGCGTCGCGCGCATGCCCCGCGAGGGTGTCGAGCTGAACCGCCGGGCCATCGATGCCACCGCCGACGCAGCCGGCGACGCAGCAGCTCGCCGAGCCGCGCTCGCCCACAACGCGGCCACGTTGAGCATGGCTGCCTACGCCACCGCCCCCGATGGCCGCACGTTCCGTTCGATTCTCGACACCGAGGGCATGGACGGCATGAAGCGCTCGCGCGCCCAGCAGTACGACGCACCCTGGCTCCGCCTCAGCCCCGCCACGCCACCCACCGACTCATAGCCCCTCTCTGAAAAATGTCTTCGAGGACCTTTCTACTGCGAGCCGAGAGCGGTTCCCCGGGGAACAGTTCGGCGACCACCTCGGCGATTGCTTCGACGGTCGTCACTCCGGTCAACTTTGCAAGTCGAGCGATGTCAGCCTGATCGGTGGCGCGTGCAGCGCGGGCCTTCATCGCCAGCAGTCGAATCGGTGATGCCGCGATGACTCGCAGTGCTCGGTGTTCGAAGACCACCTTTTGATGCGGGTCGGAACCCCGTGGAATATATGCGCTGGCTTGCTCGTTCAACCACGAACTCGGCCACCCGCGGTCCCTGCCGATCTCGCGCACAGCAGCGATCACCGGACCGCGGTGGTAGATCGCTGCAGTTCATCAGACGACGGTGAGCTCGCGGTCCGACATCAACACGCCGCGGACCTCGAATGCCGCTGGCGAGTGCACAACGGCCTCGACTCGAAGCGTGGGTGATGACGTTGCCGGGTACCAAAATTCGTTGAGATAGCGATCGTCATCGAACACCCACGCCGGCGGGTCAACTCCATCGTGCCAGCACAGATGTTCGACGTAAGCGGCAAGAAACGCATCCCAGCGAGCGTCGATATGGCCGGGGGTGTCGTCAATCAGGTCGGCCCTCGTCTGCGCTGGCGTGTCCATCCAGGACATCCCGAACTCGTGGAGCACCGTGCGCAATCGCCACTCATCGTCGAGCCGGCGCAACAGCGGGACGTAGTAGGCGAGCGTGGGCGCTGCTGCCGTGGGCAGGAGCGGAGTCTACGACTGGGTACCAGGCGATGGCGGCGCTGACGGTCATCGTCGTGCCGTTGATTCAACGAGATCGTGGTTCACCGGGTCACCTGGGATTCCGATGAGCGCTCGCCACGATGCAGTGAATCGACGGACCCGGGTGTCGAGCCAGAGTCCGACGCCGAGCAGGCCCATCGCAACGATCCCGTCGAGCCACCAGTGGTTGCCGGTCGCCGAGACGACCAGCATCGTCAACACGATGTGGAGCAGGAACAGCCACCGCCACCGGCTCGTGCCAGCGGCAACCACGCCGAACGAGACCACCGCTGCCCAGCCGACGTGGATCGATGGCATCGCGGCGAACTGGTCGGACACGCCGGTGCCGACCGGACCGTACAACGACAGGCCGAACCTCGAGGCCAGATCGACGTAGCCGAGGTCGCCGAGGAACCGCGGCGGTGCGACGCGCACGAAACGGATCACAAGGCAGAACGCGGTGAGCACGACGAGCCCGTTGCGCCAATGCGGGTAGGCCTCGCGATGGCGCACGTACAGCCAGACGAGGAAGATCAGCAGCGACGGAACGTGTGCGATCGCGTAGTACGCGTTGGTGAACTGCGCCAGCCAGTCGCGCTCCAACACGAATCGCTGCAACGACAGCTCCATCGGCATCCCGAACTGCTGCTGCAGCCGGTCGAGTTGGCGGGCCCGCTCGATCGCACCATCGACGTGGGCCAACGGCAGCACACGCGCCAGACGCCACACCGAGTACAGCCCCGATACCAAGGCAATCTCCAGTGCTGCGGGCACGGCCACGACCCCTGCGCGCGTCGAGGCAACCGCTGGCCACCGGCGGGCAACGAGCGCGACAAGTCCGCCCGCCAGCGCCAACAGCGCCCCATGCCACCACGTCGGCCAAGCCATGCGTGCTCAGCCTGCCCAACTGAGGACGCTCACGCAACGCAGTCCATCCCAATTTCTACCGCTTCCCATGGAGATCAAACGGTGCGATCGTTCGCTGCCTCGCCACGCTTCACCATGTCGATCGAAGTCAACAGCTGATCACCGTCAGCGGCGGCGAGGGTTCCCGGGGCGGTATGGGCGCGCAGTGGAACTTCGGGCAGCAACCATGACAGTACGACAGCCACGACGGCGATCGGGATACAGATCCACAGACCATCGGTGATTGCTCGCGCGGTCACCCCGATCACCTGGCCGCGCAACGGCTCGGCGAGAGCAGCGATCGATGCCGGACCGGCCGACAGCTCGTTGGCGTCGAGGCCGTTGGCCCCGGCGATGCTCGATAAGCCAGAGGTCAGACGGGTGAGGATCACCGTGCCAATACCGGCGATGCCGAGGGTGGCACCGAGCGCACGCAACGTCATCATCGCCGAACTGGCGGCACCGAGCTCTTCAACCGGCATCGCGTTCTGTGCCGACAGGTTCACGATCGGCGAGACGACTCCGAACGCGAGCCCGAGGCCCACCATCGACAACACCACGACCCGCGAGCTGGAACCCGGGTCGAGCGAGATCAACACGAACGTGACGCCGAGCATGCCGACGAAGCCGCTCACCAGCATCGCCCGGTACCGACCCGTCGTCGACACCCGACGCCCGGCGGTCATCGAAGCGACCGCCATGCCGATCATCAACGGTGCCACCAGGATGCCGGACTGCGTCGCCGATGAACCGCGCACGGTTTGTAGGAACAACGGCAGGTACAGCGCCGCTGCTTGGAACACGATCGACGACAGAGCCGCAAGCGCGATCGAAAGCACGAGGATCCGGTTCCTCCACAACCGCGGGGCGAGGATCGGCTCGCTCACCCGCTGCTCGATCCGCACGAAGATCACGGCGAACACCACCGCTGCCGACAGCAGCCCGATGATCACCGGGGAACCCCAACGGAACTCGCGGCCGCCCATCACCGCCCCGAGCAGCAGGCAGACCACTGCGATCGACAGCGTCACGGCACCACGCACGTCGAGCCGCGCCGGCCGCGGGGTACCGACGCCGCGCAGCGCCGAACTGGCCACAGCCATCGCCGCCAGCCCGATCGGCAGGTTGATCAGGAAGATCCACCGCCAACTGGCGTTGTCGACGAAGAACCCACCGATCAGCGGACCGAGCACGCTGCCGATGGCGTACGTTCCCGACAGCAGGCCCACGTACTTGCCGCGGCGACGCGGCGGCAAGATGTCGGCCATGATTGCGAACGCCAACGCCTGGACCCCTCCTCCGCCGATGCCCTGCAGGGCTCGAGCGGCGATCAACTGCGGCATGTTCTGGGCCACACCGCACAGCAGCGACGCAGCGATGAAGATGGCGATCGCCGACAGATAGGTAAGCCGGCGGCCGTGGAGATCGCTGACCTTCCCCCACAATGCGGCGCTCACCGTGGTCGACAGCATGTAGACGGTGACAACCCAAGTGATCTGGTTGATGCCACCGAGGCTCTCGGCCAGCGTCGGCAATGCGGTTGCCACAATCGTCTGATCGAGTGCTGCGAGGAACATCCCGCACATCACCGCCGACATCACCCGCAGCACCTGACGGTGCGAGATCTCGCTCGAACTCTCGAGGTTGTCGGCGCTGTCGCGGGGCGTGGTCACGTCGGCGACGCCATCACTCCGTGACGGTGATCGCCTGCTCGGGGCAGGTGGCAGCAGCGCGTTTGGCCGCGGCGATGATCTCGGGCGTGAACTCCGTGACAGCGACGTACGCATGGCCGTCCTCGTCGCGGAGGTGGAACACTTCGGGGGCGGCCATGTTGCACAGCGTGTGCCCCTGACACAGATCGGGATCGACGGACACGTTCATTGCGTTGCCCCGGCGGTCTCGGCGGCTTCGGCGTCGAGGCGGGCCTGCCAGGTTGCCATCATCTCGGCCAGGCCCGGGCCGACTCGTGGCCCGGGAGCGAAGGTGGCCGGCAGGTGCTTGTAGCCGTTGATCACGCCGATCGATTCGTAGCGCACCGCGGCGTCGCCGTCGACCACGTAGTTGCCGAGGCGCTGCAGCGTTTCCCACATGATCACCTTGAACTGCATCCGGGCGATGTTGGAGCCGATGCAACGGTGGTTGCCCAACCCGAATGCCGCATGGCGGTTGGGAAACCGGTCGAGGTGCAACTCGTCGGGCTCGTCGAAGACCCGCGGGTCTCGGTTGGGCATCGCAAATCCGAGCAGGATGCGGTCGCCTTCGGAGAACTCGTAGCCGGCCACCTCGCAGTCCTGCGTGACGGTGCGGGCATCGCCCTGCGACGGGCTGAAGAAGCGGAGGAACTCCTCCGTCGCCGTGTTCAGCAAGCTCCGGTCAGCGACCAACTGGTCGCGCTGGTCGGGGTGCTCGGACAACCATCGCCATGCGCTCGCGGTGAGCGACGTGGTCGTGTCGAACCCGCCGCCGATCACCAGGAACGTTGTGCCGATGATGCCCTCATCGGACAGCGGCCGGCCGTCGATCTCGGCATCGATCAATGCCTTGATGATGCCGGGCCGGGGGTTCGCTCGGGCCTCTCCGACGCACTGCCCCAGCCGCATCACCATTGCCAGCGCCGCCTGCTGCACCCGGGGCAGATCGGGGCTGTCGGGCGGCGTGTACACCATCGCGTGCGATGGCTCGCAATAGATCTCCCAGTCGGCCAGGGGCAGACCGAGCATCGCCATCGTGAGCACGGCGGGGACGATGTTGGCGATGTCGTCGACGAAGTCGAGCCGACCACCTTCGATCACCTCGTTGATGCACGCATGGGTGAAGTCACGCACCAACGGCTCCCACCGCTGGATCGCGGCCGGCGACATGTACGGGTTGAGCACATGCCGGTACGCAAGCTGCTGGGGTGGATCCATCTCCAAGAACCCGGCGGTGATCCCTGGATTCATGTCGGGGATCTGGATGCCCCGGTACCGGCTGTCGGGATTGGCCAAGTCCTTGATCGCCGAGAACAGATCGGGACGGCGAAAGAACGCGCTGACCTCTTCGAGACCGGTGACGACCCAGTAGCCGTCGTAGTTCGTGCTCCACGTAACCGGGCACTTCGAACGCAGCTCGTGAGAGATCTCCGGGTAGCGGTTGCGGTAGTCGAGCGAGTGCTGGTCGAAGTCAACCGCGATGCGATCGTCGAGCGTCATGGCGGATCAGCCCTTGTTCCAGGCGATGGTCTTGGTCTCGAGGTGCTGCTCGAATCCCTCCGTGCCGTTCTGGCGGCCGATGCCGCTGGTCTTGTACCCCCCGTAGGGCGAATCGGCGCCGTACCAGACACCGCCGTTCACGCTGATCGAGCCGGTGCGGATGCGCCGGGCGATCGCCGTGGCCCGGTCGTTGCCGCCGAAGACGCCGCCCGACAGGCCATAGCCGCTGTCGTTGGCGATGCGGATCGCGTGCTCGTCGTCGTCGTAGGCGATGACGGTGAGCACCGGCCCGAAGATCTCCTCCTGGGCGATGGTCATCGAGTTGTCGACATCGACGAACAGTGTCGGTTCGACGAACCAGCCCTTCGGCAGGTGCGCCGGGCGGCCGCCACCGAGCACCAACTTGGCACCCTCCCGCTGGCCCGTCTCGATGTACCCGAGCACCCGGTCGCGCTGTTTGGAGCTGATCAGCGGGCCCATGAAGTTACCCATGTCGTTGGGGTCGCCGTATGGCATCTGGGCCATACCGGCGGTGATCAACTCGACGCCTTCGTCGTAGCGCGAACGGGGCAGCAGCATCCGCGTCTGCATCGCACAGCCTTGGCCGGCGTGCATGCACACCATCGAGCCCATCGGCACCACAGCGGGGAAATCGGCGTCGTCGAGCACGATCATCGCCGACTTGCCGCCGAGCTCGAGGAACACCCGCTTCAACGTGGCCGCACCCTTTTCCATGATCCGCTTGCCGGTCACGGTGGAGCCGGTGAACGAGATCATGTCGACCATCGGCGACAGCGTCAGTTCTTCACCGACGAGGTGGTCGGACGAGGTGACGACGTTGACGACTCCGGCGGGGATGTCGGTCTTTTCCAGCATCAGCCGACCGAGCCGGGTTGCGTTCCACGGCGTATCGGGCGCCGGCTTGAGCACCATCGTGTTGCCGGTGGCGAGGATCTGGCCGATCTTGTTGATCGTCACCTCGAACGGGTAGTTCCACGGGGTGATCGCACCGATCACCCCGAGCGACTCCTTCCACACCTGCCGAGCGCTGTTGATGCCGAACACCGTCGCATCGCCGAGGTCGCGCTCCCACGCAAACTCGTCGATCATCCGTGCCGGGTACAGCAACGCATCTGCGAGGGGCCCGTCGAGCTGGGCCATGTACGTGACCGCCCGCGGCGAGCCGACCTCGGCGATCAGCTCCTCGCGCATCGCTTCGGCTTCGGTGACGATGGCCTCGTGCAACTGCTCCAGGCAACGCTTGCGCAACGCCCGGTTGGTGGACCAGTCGGTCTCGTCGAAGGCCCGTCGCGCCGCGGCGATTGCCCGTTGCATCTCGGCCGACGACGCATCGGCAACCTGGCCGAGCACCTCCTCGGTAGCCGGGTTGACGTTGTCGAATGTCGCGCCGCTGTCGGCGTGAATCAACTTGCCGTCGACGAGCATCCGCTCCTCGGGGGTGAACGCAAGATCGGTCATCAGTACATCTCCATGTGAAATCGTGGTCAGGTCAGGTTCAACTCGGCTGCAACGTCAGGTCACTTGGGGCCGTCGGGCCACTTCAGCAGCGAACCGGCGTCGATGCGCAAGTTGATGCCGGTGATGTAGCGGGCCTCGTCGGAGGCGAAGAACAACACGGCATTGGAGATGTCGCGCGGCTCGACGTACGGGATCGGCATGGCCTGGAACATGTTGAACGCCGGCAGCACGTCATCAGCGGTCGGGTTGGCGATGTCGGGCCGGAACACCTTGTACAGGTCTTCGTTGTGCAACAGGTTCGTGTTGCAGTTGGTCGGGTGCACGGCGTTGACGCGGATCGACTGCGTCGCCAGTTGCAGCGCGAGCACCTCGGTGTAGGTGACGATGAACGTCTTCGCCAGCCCGTAGCCGACCGAGCCCGGCCCGAGCGCCGGGTTGTTCAACGTGCCCGGCATCATCCCTGCGGTCGAGCCGGTGAGGATGATCGACGCTCCGGCGCCGAGGTACGGCAGCGTGACCGCAACGGTGTTGAGCACGCCGCCGAAATCGACGTCCATCGCATCGACGAAGGCCTGCGCGGTGTGCTCCTTGATCGGCAAGATGCCGGCGTTCGCGCACACGATGTCGAGGCGGCCGAACTCGGCAACACCCTTGGCGACCGCATCGGACAGCTGCTCGCGGAACCGGACATCGGCCTTGCTGGCGAGGATGCGCTGCCCCGTCGCTTCGGTCTGCGCCACCGTGTCGGCCAGGTCCGCCTCGGACCCGAGCGGGTAGCGAACCGTGTCCATGTTCTCGCACAGATCGACGGCGATGACGTTCGCGCCCTCTTCTGCCAGCCGGATGCAGTGGCTCTTGCCTTGCCCCCGTGCTGCTCCAGTGACGAGTGCAACTTTACCTTCGAGACGACCCCCCACGGGAGTACCTCCATGTGTTGATGTGTGTGTGAACTGTAGAACTTGACGACTTCGTCAAGCGAACCGGCCGGGCCGTTTCGTCATGCTGGCGAGGTCCGGTCACTCGCCGCTACTCGGACAGATTGATGGCCTGCTCGGGGCACGAGTTCACCGCGCTGCGCGCTGCGGCCACCTGATCGGCGGGAACGTCACCGTCGCCGATGACGACGCCGTAGCCGCGCTCGTCGTCGGTAAACAGCGATGGGGCAACCACCACGCACCGGGCATGGCCGGTGCAGCGGGATTCGTCGATCGTGATTTTCATGGTGCCACCTTGGTAGAGCGGATTGGCGGGAAGCGGATGGGTAGGGACGAGAGGTGGTGCGTGCCCGACGGCCACACGATCTTGGGCTCGAAGCCGGGCTCGATCTCGTAGTCGGGAATCACCCGCAAGAACTCTTCCACGACGAGTCGCAGTTCGCGCCGGGCGAGGTGCGAGCCGAGGCAGCGGTGGATGCCACCGCCGAAGGAGAGATGGCCGCGGTCACCGAGATCTGGGTTGGCGACGTCGGGTTGTTCGAAGCGGGCCGAGTCGCGGTTCGCGGTGGCGAGACAGAGTTGCACGTGCGATCCGGCAGGGATCGTGACGCCGCAGACCTCCACCTCGCGCGAGGTGAACCGCGGTGTCAGCGGGG
>JANOKQ010000401.1:0-8346 GCA_031419375.1 Acidimicrobiaceae bacterium | reverse complement strand
GCCACCACCAGCCCAGGGCGTTGCGCATTTTAAGTTTGGTGGGCGGCTGTTCGGAGAGGCCGCGGTTGACGCGTCGCCATAGGACGGGGGAGACCTCGTAGCCGTACAGGCGGTCGAGCAGGCGACGAGTCTCGGCGGCGTCGACGAGGCCGTAGTCGATGCCGCGCGGGTTGTTCACCGCATGGTCGATCGCGCCCTTGGTGATCTCATGGAACACCATCCGTTTCACCGGGATACGCGGCTTCAAGTACTCGAGCAAGTGCCAGCTGATCGCCTCGCCCTCGCGATCTTCGTCGGTCGCGAGGTAGAGCTCGCTGGCATCCTTCATCGCCGCACGAAGGTCCTTGATGACGGATTTTCCGCGCTCGGTCAACTCGTAGGTGGGCTTGAAACCGTTGTCTACGTCGATCGACAATCCCTTGCTCGGCAGGTCGGCGACGTGGCCGACCGAGGCGCGCACATCGAACGCCGCCCCCAGGAACTTGGAGATGGTCTTGGCCTTGGCAGGCGATTCGACGATGACGAGGGGTCTGGACATTGGGTGTATCGCTACGGCATTACCGCTGCTGTTGTCAAGCCGCCCCGAACTTTGTCGGTCTCGACGGCCTGAGCATGTCGAGACCGACAAAGTTCAAAGCGGCTCATACCAGCTCACGTTCGCGCTCGCGGCCGACGTCGGTTTCGACTGCGGTGACGTCGAGGTGATGACCCTCGACGTCGATGCGCGGAAGGATCCGGTCGAGCCAGTCGGGGATCCACCAGTTGCGGTTGCCGAGCAGTTCCATCGTTGCCGGCACCAGCACCATCCGCACAACGGTCGCGTCGACGAAGACCGCGACGGCCATGCCGAGGCCGAACAACTTGAGCTGGCGGTTGTCGCCGAGCGCGAACGCGCCGAACACGCACACCATGATCAACGCCGCGGCGGTGATCACCCGAGCGGTCGCGGCGAGGCCGTCGGCCACAGCGCCGGCATTGTCGCCGGTGCGATCGAACTCCTCTTTCATTCGCGACAGCAAGAACACCTCGTAGTCCATCGACAGCCCGAACACGATCGCAAACAGCATCATCGGTGCCCATGCCTCAACGGGACCCGGCTTGCCGAGACCGAGGACGCCGGCACCCCAGCCCCATTGGAACATCGCGACCACCACGCCGTACGCGGCGCCTACCGATAGCAGGTTCATCACCACGGCCTTCAACGGGACGAGCAGACTTCGGAACACCGCCATCAACAGGATGAACGACAGCACCAGAACCGACCCGATCAGCAGCGGGAGCCGGTCGCCGAGATAGGAGGAGAAGTCGATCGTGCCGGCCGTGAAACCGCCGACCTTCACATCGATCCCCGTGGCGGGCAGGGTGACCTCGCGAAGTTGCTCGACCAACGCTGTCGTCGCCGCGTCCTGCGGGCTGCTGGTGGGGAACACCTGCCACGACCAGATACCGGGGGCGATCTCGCCGCCGCCCGTCGTGAATGCGACGCCTGGGGAACCATCGAGTACCGCTGTGACGGTGGATGCCACTGCCCGTGCGTTCGGATCGGTGCTGACGAGGACGAGCGGACCGCTACTGCCTGGGCCGAAGCCCGTGGCCAACATGTCGTAGGCGCGCCGGGCGGTTTGCTCCTCTTTCAGGTTGCCGGTGTCGCTGAATCCAAGCCGGATCGAGAACAACGGCAGCGACAGCACCACGAGCACGGCGGCGCCACCGACGAACGCTGGCCACGGGCGCCGTTGGATGAACCGGCTCCACCGGTACCAGAACTGCTCGTCGCGGGGACGTTCGTGGCGGTGCGGAATGGGGGTCCGCAGCGGTGCCCCGACGCCGAGGATGCTCACCAGCATCACCACCACGGCAAGGCAGAGCGCGATGAGCAGGGCCATAGCCACCGCCAGCCCGGTGAAGATCCCCACCAGCATCAGCGCGACGAACAGCGACACCGAGATCGCCGCGGCACGGGAGGTGTTGTCGATCCGCCGACCGGCGAAGCCAAGTAGCGCCGGCAGCAGCGTGATCGCTGCCACCATCATCACCAGCACACCGCTGGCCGCGGCGATGGCCAGGCCGCGGACGAACTCGATCCCGATCGCGAACAGCCCGAGCAGCGAGATCATCACCGTGATCCCGGCAAAGATCACGGCTCGGCCGGCGCTATCGACGGCCTCGACGGTGGAGTCCTCCGGCCCGAACCCCTCGGCCAGGTTCTCGCGGTAGCGGGTGACGATGAACAGCGCGTAGTCGATGCCCACGCCGAGACCGATCATCGCCGTCATCTGCGACGAGAAGTCGGGCATCCCGAGCACATTCGAGGTGAGCCCGACAATGCTGATCCCCACTCCGAGACCGAACAGGGCGGTGCCGATCGGGAGACCCATCCCCAGTACCGAACCGAACGCGATCAGCAAGATGACGATCGCCGCGAGGATGCCGAGAAGCTCGCTCTCGGGGAACTCGAACAGCGCGAACAACGATCCGCCATACTCGATGGTGAGACCGTCGACGTTGATGTCGGCGGCAAGCGCCGTGATCTGATCGGCGAGGGCTGCGTAGTCGCTTTGCTCGCGGTCGGTGAATGAGATCTGAGCGAATGAAATCGGTTCGGTCCGGCTGTTGAACGGCCGACCGTCTGGCGAGTACGGGCTGATCACGTTGACGCCATCGAGCTTGTTGATCGCAGCGAACAGCGGTTCCATCGCTTCCTGCACGGCCGGATCGTCGGTTCCCTGCGGCGCGGTGAACACGATCTGGGCTTTGTCGCCGGCGTCTTCGTCGCTGCCGACCGCTTTCAGTGTTTCGCTCACCTCCAGCGACTCGGTGTCGGGAAGGTCGAAGCCGCTGCGGTAGTCGGAACCCACCGATCCAGCAGCGGCGCTCAACCCGACCAGCAGCGGAAGCCAGATCGCGAAGACCATGATCCAGCGACGGCGGAAGCTCCATCGGGCAAGGCGTGCAAGCATGTCGAGCGGTGTCGCTTTCTGTTCGGCAGGGGCACACACGAACGGTGGCAGCCAAGCACAAGCTACCGTTGGCGGTATCGCGAACCCGGCCGAGCTCCCCCTGTCCGAGTGCGTTGGTGGTGATGTTCGCCTCGGCTGGTCCGCCGAGTTCGAGCGATCCTGGCGCACCGCCGGTGTCGACCGGCGCAGCGGTCGCGTAGTCCGCCTCGATCGCGGGTGGAGCTCGGTGGCGTACGCGGCTGATCAGGCGCCGGTGCGTTGCCGCAACATCGGCGCCGACGTCGCCGTGGGCGATTGGGTGGTGGTGAGCGACGATGGCGAACGGGTCGAACTGATCGTCGATCGCAAGAGCGCGTTCACGCGGCGGGCGTCGTTCGAGGGCAACCGCGCCGTTGCCCATACCATCGCCGCGAACATCGACATCGTCGTGCTGGTCCATCAGCTCACCTCGCCACCAAATCAACGGCGGCTGGAACGCGAGCTGGTGCTCGCGTTCGACAGCGGGGCGTCACCGGTGATTGTGATGACCAAGCGCGATGTGGTGCCCGAGGCTGACGCTTCGATCGCTGCGCTCGAAGCGGTCGCGGTCGGGGTGCCGGTGATGTGCGCCAGCGGGATCAGCGGCGAGGGAGTGGAGCAGCTGCGCGCGCTCGTGCAGCCGACGGCGTTGTCGCGGGGCGCCACGATGGCATTGCTCGGGGCGAGCGGGGTTGGCAAGAGCACGTTGATCAACGCTCTGGTCGGCAACGTTGCGCTGCGTACCAGTGAGGTTCGCGAGGGCGACCAACGTGGGCGTCACACCACGACAGCGGTTGAGCTCGTCGCCTTGCCTTCCTCCAGCGACGGTGAGCGCGGCTGGCTGATCGACACGCCCGGCGTGCGGGCAGTGAGCCTGTGGAGCAGCGGCACCGGGATCGAGCGGGCCTTTGCCGACGTGTTCGACCTTGCCGACCATTGCCGGTTCCGAGACTGCAAACACGACGACGAACCCGGCTGCGCGGTGAAGGCCGCGATTGCCGCTGGCACGCTCGATCCCCGCCGTCTCGACGCGATGGCCCGGTTGGTGGCCGAGGAGCTCGCGCTCGAGGAAGAACAGCGCGCCCACGCCAAAGCCGGTGACCGCCGGGGGATGCGCAAACCACGACCCCGCTGACGGCCGGGCGCGCGTGGCGACCGGGGCTGGCGACCGGGGCTGGCGAGTGGCGTTGGCGTCCGGCTGGGAGGGGTCATGTAGGTTGCGGCAATGGACTTCGCCTTCACCGATCGTTGTAACGACTACCGCACCAAGCTGCTGGCATTCATGGACGAGTGCATCTACCCGAACGAGGCGCTGTACGAAGAGCAGCTGGTCGAGGCCGGTAACCCGCATCATCAGCCGGCGATCATGGAAGAGCTCAAGGTCGAGGCGAAGACCCGCGGCCTGTGGAACCTGTTCCAGCCGCACAAGGAATGGGGGCCGGGGCTCTCGAATGCCGAGTACGCCCCGCTTGCCGAGATCCTTGGCCGCAGCCCGATCGCCAGCGAGGCTTGCAACTGCTCGGCGCCCGACACTGGCAACATGGAGGTGCTGACCATGTTCGGCACCCCCGAGCAGCAAGACGCGTGGCTGCGACCGCTGCTCGACGGCGAGATCCGTTCGGCATTCGCGATGACCGAGCCCGACGTTGCATCCTCCGATGCCACCAACGTGTCGTTGAGCATTCAGCGCGATGGCGATCACTACGTGCTGAACGGTCGGAAGTGGTGGATCTCGGGGGCGATGCACCCCAACTGCCAGATCTTCATCGTGATGGGCAAGACCGATCCGGCTGCGTCGCCGCACCGTCAGCAGAGCCAGATCCTGGTGCCGATGGGCACGCCTGGCCTCACCGTGGTGCGGGCGCTTCCGGTGTTCGGCTACCTCGACCAGGAAGGTCACGTCGAGCTGCGCTTCGACAACGTGCGCGTGCCCGCGACCAACATGATCGCTAACGAGGGAGATGGTTTCGCGATCAGTCAGGCCCGGCTCGGGCCCGGGCGCATCCATCACTGCATGCGCTCGATTGGTACCGCCGAACGGGCGCTCGAACTGTTGTGCAACCGGGCGCTGTCGCGGACCACGTTCGGCAAGCGAGTGGCCGAGCGGGCCAACATCATGGACTGGATCGCCGAGGCCCGGATCGACTTGGAGATGGTGCGCCTACTCACGCTGAAGACGGCGTGGATGATGGACACGGTCGGCAACAAGTCGGCTGCGGTGGAGATCAGCGCAATCAAGGTGGCGGCGCCGAACACTGCCTTGCGGATCATCGACCGGGCAATGCAGGTGCACGGTGCCGGGGGCATGTGCGACGACTTCCCGCTCGCCCGCATGTACGCAGGCCAGCGAGCGCTCCGCCTGGCCGACGGCCCCGACGAAGTGCACAAGATGACCATCGCCCGCCGCGAGCTGCGCAAACACGACCCCAACTTCCGCCCCTAACGAACCCCGCGCCCAGCTCCGGTCGCCCGCCCGTAGCGGGGTGGTTTGGGCCGGTGGAGCGCCCGCTTGTCGAGAATGCCACCGTGGCGGTGCGTTTTTCGACAACCGGGTTTTCAGGGGCCGCCCGTGGGGTGAGGGCGGGGCGGGTCAGGGTGCGAGGCGGGAGCGGACTTCGATCGCCCGCGTGAGGCCAGACCGCTCGAAGCGGCCGAGAAGGCGCGCCTCGGTGCACACCAACACGACGTCGCCACCATGGTTGCGGGCGCGGCCAGCCGCCCCGAGCAGCACTCCCAGCCCCGCATCATCAAGCACCGTCACGCCGTCGAGATCGATCGCCACAATCAAGCCGACGTGGTCAGAAATGAGCCTGAGGATCGCATCGCGAAACTGTGGGATCGACGCAAGGTCGAGTTCGCCGACGAGTTCGAGCAATGGCAGCGAGCCAACGACGGCCGAGCGACACAGCAGATCCATGAGGACTCGACTGTACCCGGGTGTTTCATGGAGGCTCGCGCATCATCGATGCGGCGGCGACGATCGTGACGTCCGGGATCAGCACGCCGATCAAGGGAACGTCAGTGCGAGAGCGAAGGGTCACGCTCGCAGTGACGAGCCGAGCAGTCGAACTGATCGATACCGATGCCGCCGGCGCGCTTCGGTGTGCTGCGGCCGCCCCGGCCGCAGCGGGTGAGGCCGAGACAGCGGCGGCTCTGGCTGCCTCGCGGGCGGCGTGGTGGGCGAGGAGGAAGTCGCCGACCACCACACCCACCTGCACGACCACGAGCAGCAGCAGACACACCAGCGGCGTGCAGAGGGCAAGCTCCACCGCCGCCTGACCGTGATCGGGCGACTGCCGCCGCCACCGACTCCCAGGCCACCGACTGGCAGGCCGTCGTCGCTTCCGTAGCTGCCCGCCGGCCTGGTCCTTCAACGGACGTGCTGCGGGGAGCAGTCGGCGGCTGGGAGTGGTGTCGGGTAGCCGCTCAGATGCGGCCGATGACGCCATCGATCACCCGGTCGAACAGGCGCCCGATGCGGCCGGCACCTCCGCCGGCGGTCGCCCAGGTGATGACGAGCAGGGCCACAGCTGAGGCGCCGAGCATTACCAGCGCGTACTCGGTGGTTGCCTGGCCGGCGTCGCGCTCGGCACCGTCGGCACCGTCGGCTGCGTCGCCGGGGTCCCGACTTGGGTCGTCGGCGAGGCAGAGGTACCAGGCGTGAAGATAGGTGAAAGCACGAGTCATGAAGAGCTCCGATCAATGAGGTCCCGCCCGCAGCATTGACGGGCGAGAAGGTACAACGAGTGGTGCAGCGGGGGAGCCCGCGATGGAGTCGCTCGGCTTCAGCCGTGGAGCGACGACACGGCCCCGACGACGAGTGGAACGACCGCAACCAAGACGAACGATGGCAGCGTGCACACGACCAACGGGAAGCTGAGCCGCACGGGGAGTTCGCGCGCAGACATCTCGGCATGGCGACGGCGATGTTCTCGCGCGTCGAGCGCAAGCCGCTCGACCATCGGAGCGAGCGGAAGGCCTGTACGGCTTGACACCCGGATCGTGTCGACGAGGGTGAGAGCCCGCGAGCCCAGCCGTTCGACCAGTACCTCGAGTGCTTCGCCGACAACCTGTCGCCGATCGATCCGTCGACAGGTTTCGTCGAATGCGTCGCCGATAACCGGGTTGGTGTGGTCGACGAGAGACCGCATCGCCTCGACCGGGGAGGCACCAGATTGCACAGCCAGCACGAACAAATCGAGCGCGTCGGGGTATGCACGGTCGAGTTCGCGCAGCCTTCGTCGCGCTGTGCGTCCGGTGATGGAGTGCCGTCGCCCCGTGTCGGATCGCCGAGTCGGCCCGGCTCGTCGCGCCCCACCGGTCGGCTGACTCGGCCCGGCTCGTCGCGCCCCACCAGTCGGCTGAGTCGGCCCGGGCCGTCGCGCCCCACCGGTCGGTCGAGCTGGCGCGGCGGGTTGAGCTGACCGAGGCGCAGCGAGGTCGGTACCGATGCGGCCGAACACCAACGCACACCACGCTGCGACCAGGCCGATGATCAGGCCCGACGCGACCGTCGACGGGGTGACCATTGCGGGGGCGTTCACGTGGGCACCCCGCGGACGATGCGACGCATCCAGTGCCACCCGGCCGCGTTGAGGACCACGCCGAATCCGGCGCACACCGCTGTCAGCGGAACCGTGCCATACGCCAACCGCACCTGCGAACTGGTCAGGACGCACCACAACGCGAACGCCATCGGAAGCCACGTCAGCACCCGCGCGCTGAGGCGAGCTTGCGTCGCTTGTGCGTGGCGCTCGGCGGCCCATGCGCGCCGCTCGCGCATGATGCTCGCTGCGTGCTCGACGACGTCTGCTCCGTGCGCCCCCGATCGATGGGCGAGGGCGCACGCGTGAACCGCCAGCGCTTCATCGGGTGTGCGCAGGTCGGCGGCCGCGAGTGCCGCGCTCAGCGGGAGCCCTCGGTTGAGCGCGAGAGCAACCGGCGCGAGCACGGAGGGCCTGGCGGTCAGCGCATGATCGATAGCGGCCGGGAAGCTCGATCCGGTTCGGACGTCTCGACCGATGTCGTCGAGTACCTCGATCAGGCCTCCAGCGCGATCCGGCGACGTGGAGCGGCCAGCGGGTGGCGCGGCAACGGGCAACCGCGCCCCGGTCGGAGCGAACGCGACACCGAAAGCCAACGCCACCACCCCAGCGATTCCGTACGAGGCGGACGAGGCGTTTGCGGCGAGCCCAGTGATCTCGGCGGCGGAGATCATCGGCGTCCGCGCTGCAAGGTACCGACGACCGTGTCGGCGATCGATAATGACCGCACACGCTCGGCCGAACCGGGTTCGCTCACCTCGCTCACTTCCGTGATCGAGCGGCCGCCGTCGGCTCGGCGCACCACATGGACAACCACGTCGACC
>JANOKQ010000400.1:0-5015 GCA_031419375.1 Acidimicrobiaceae bacterium | reverse complement strand
CACTTGCGCCTCGCGTCGCGAACTACAGCCCGGCTCAGGCGCAGGCTTCACTCGTCGCGGAGGAGTTCGGTCGCTCGGAGCCGATTCACGAGCGATGAGGCGGCGAGCGAC
Organism: Acidimicrobiaceae bacterium; assembly: GCA_031419375.1. Classification (GTDB taxonomy): domain Bacteria; phylum Actinomycetota; class Acidimicrobiia; order Acidimicrobiales; family Ilumatobacteraceae; genus VFMC01. The sequence goes on along the minus strand of JANOKQ010000400.1, from coordinate 4,904 downwards.
GTGACGACGGTGGCCAGTAGGACTGATGCGACGATCGCGGACGTGGCTCCGAGTGGGATCTGGTAGGGAGGCGCGAGTACGAACAGCGGGCGGAGAACTTTGATGAGGTAGAACGCCATGATCAACCCGACACCCAGTCCGGCGAGGCAGCCTGCGATCGCTACGGTGCCGGCCTCGGCGCCGATGAGTAACCGGATGGACTTGGGTTGCAGGCCTTGGGCCCGCAGCGTGACGTATTCACGGCGACGCTGCAGCAGGAGGCCGAAGACGAAGATCGCGATCGTCACGGCGCCCATGGCCAGCGCGTACGCCGAGTCGAGATCGAGCAGCCCGCGAATGTTGAGCGCGGCCAGGCTGGACTGGTCGGTGGCGAGTGCGGTGGCCCGTGATTCGATGTGCAGCCGTTGATCGGTGACCGTGCCGCCGCGCAGTTTGGTGACGGCGCTGTCGAGTGTTGCGTCCGAGCCGTCGATGGTCTGAGCGAGGAAGAAATCTGGTGTGGTCGCCGGGAGGGTCGCCTCGTGGTGGGAGATGTTCATGAGGGCGTCGGCACCATCTGGGAAGCCGGGTAGCCGTTCGTACAGGCCCACCAGTTCGAGTTCGGTCTCGACCTGTTCGTCGGTCCCTCGTGCGAGTAGCACCAGGAGCGTGTCGCCGACCTCGGCCTGGAGGAAGTCGGCGAAGTCGATGTTCAACAGGACGGCGTTCGGCTGCTCGACGAGCAGGTCGATCGCCCGAGCAGCGGTCGTCGTCGCGAACTGGTCGTCGCGCAGCGGCGCCACCAGCTCGTACGCCCTGGGATCCACCGCGGCAAGGTTCGCCGGGTCGGATGTGCGGTCGCTACGGATGATGACGTTCTGGATGCCATAGACGACCGGGGCGACCTCCCCGACCCCGTCGACCTGGAACTCGGATCGGTCGGAGGAGCGGTAGACGCGCTCGCTCGACGGGCTCGGCGAGATCCGGATGTCTGAGCCGAGTACGTAGCGGGCGTCGGCGGCTTTCGCCGCGTCGTAGGAGGCGGTGAACACCGCCAAACTGGTACCGAGGGCGACGATCAGGCCCACCACCACGGCGGCTTCGGCCACAGCCCACGATCGCCGCCGAAGGCTCATCCGATACAGGAATGGCAGGGTCCGGCTGAAGTTGACGGCCGACTTCGTTCGATGCAGCCGCAGGATCCAGGCAAACAAGCGTCCGGCGAGAAGGCTGCCGGCGACCCAGGCGGCGATCGGCAGGAACAGCAACGTCAGCGACAGCTCGACGGACCGGCCGACGTACACTGATCCGGGTGTTCCATCGAACGCCGACTTCGAGAGGGCGATCGCAGTAGCGACCGCAACCAACAGCGCGGCGATCATGTCGAGGCGGTAACGCCTCCATACCGGGGTGCGATGCGTCAGCCGGGCGCGGTCTTCGTCGATCTCGCGGTCGATGGAACGTCGTCCGGTGACGTAGAGCGCCGTCGCTGTCGCGAGCAGACCGGCGACGATGCCGATTGCAGCAGACACCACCAGGCTCCGCGTCGATGCCCGCATGAGTGTGGAGTGTCCGAGCACGATGACGGCGGACACGTACCCGAGCGTGACGCCAATGACAGAACCGGCGGCGGTAATGCAACTCACCCGCAGTGCGAGCATCGACAACAGGGTGCGCCGGCTCGCCCCGCGAATGCGTAGCGTCGCCTGCTCGCGGCGCTGCGCTCCTGCGAGGACATTGCCGGCATACGCGGCGAGCATCGCTGCGAGGAGTGCCGCCGGGACCCCGAGGAACACGAACAGCCGTTTGGCGACCCCGGCATCCGCTCGGGCCACGGTCAGCGTGTTGGAGATGTTGTCGAGCAGGAAGTCCTGTTGTCCGGCGACCGCAGACACGTCCGCACCGATCTGCTCGGTCTGGCGCAGGGCGGTGCCAGGGTCGGCGTCGAGGAGATCGCGCTCGACACCGATGTCGATCTCGCGCACTGGTGGACTCTTCACCCGCTCACCGCGTTCGGTGGCCGCCCGTTCGTATGCCGGCACGACGACGTCGGCGAAGGTTGCCGAGTCGACGACCAGGGCGTTCGGGACGTAGAGGAAGGTCTCGAAATCGGCCCCCTGCCTGCTGGCGAACAGCGACCGTGCCCGGGAGAGGTCGACGATGCCGCTGATCGACATCCGAGCCTGCGTGGCGTCGGGCAGTTCAAGCGAGACCGTGTCACCGATGCTCACCCCGAGTTTCGAGGCCGCTTCGGCACTGAGCAGTGCCTCACCCGACGCTTGTGAACCTTCGACGATCTGGATCGTGTCGTCCTGATCGGTGTAGCCGGGGTCGAACCCGAACACCCGCACCACTCCTGGATCGGTCGCGGTGTCGCTCGACAGCGACTTCGGCGGCAGGTCAGCAAACGACAACTGCTCGGCGAACGCGACGCCATCGAGTGCGGCGATGTCGATCGCGAGTTGGGTGAGATCCACCGGGTCGGCGGCATTGGCGTCAACTGGAGTCACCGCCTCCCGGCTCGACACTGTCGAACGGAACAGCACAGTCGACGGGTCGGCAGCCACCGTTGCGGTCGCTTCGTATTCGAAGTTCCGTGTGATCCCGGCCTCGACGGTACCGATGTTCATGCCAACTCGGGCAGGCCCTCTGGCGAACGGGTTGGCGTCTCCGGCGTCGATGGGATCGCCGTCCAGGGTGGCCGAGCCCGCCACGAAGGCCAGCCCGGCGGGCGGCTCGGAGCGAACGACGACCTCGTTGGCGGCAACGGTCCCGGCGTTGTGCAGCACGAGTCGAACCCGGACCACGGTGCCGGTCTGCACCGGTCCGGGCGGATCGATGTCCTGGTCCAGCCGGAGGTCGCCTCCGATGGGATCTGTCAACACTCGCTGCATGTCGATCGGAAGCGGGGCAACGGCCCGCTGTGTCATTGAAGCCGACAGGCCGTCAACAAGGAACAGCACGGCGCACGAGAGCCCGACGCCGAGCATCACGCCGACCATCGTCGACAGAGTCCGGCGAGGGTTGCGAGTCAGGTCCGCCCATACGTATCTAGCCAGCATGGTTGACCTCACGGTCGCCGACGATCGAACCCTGGTCGAGGGTGACAACCCGTTCCATGCTGGCGGCTACTTTCGAGTCGTGGGTCACGATGATGAGCGTCGCCCCGAGCGTTCGGTGGGCCTCGACGAGCAAATCGACGACCACCTGGGCATTGGCGTCGTCGAGCGCGCCGGTCGGTTCGTCGGCCAGGATCAAAGCGGGTCGATGCACGATCGCGCGGGCCACGGCGGCGCGTTGACGTTGGCCGCCCGAGAGCTCGTCGGGTAGGCGTATGGCGAACGGGCCAAGGCCCAACTGATCGAGCAGATCCCGGGCTCGCCGTTCGGCGTCATGGTTGTCACTGGAAAGCGCCAACTGCAAGCGCACGTTCTCGTACACGGTGAGGAACGGCAACAGGTTGTCGGCCTGATAGACGACCCCGATCGCCTTCCTCCTGAACGCCACCAGGGCCGACTCCGACATCGTCGTGATCTCGGTCGAACCAATGGTCACCGTTCCTGCTGTAGGGGTCGCCAGCCCGGCGAGAACACCGAGCAGCGTCGACTTCCCGCAACCGCTCGGTCCAACGATCGCCATGCTCGACCCGCCCACCACGAACAACTCGCTGCAGTCCAGCGCACGCAAAGGACCGGAGGCCGTTGGGTGCTCGACGACGAGACCCTCGACCCGGATCCCTCGCTCGTCGCTCACCGCGACACCAGACTGTGACCGCGCAGGCACAGCTGACGCTCGGCACGGTCGGCGAGCGCGACGGTATGGGTGACGAACAAAACCGCCATCTCGCTCGCGAACACATCGTCGATCACCAAGCCCGCCGTCTTCGAATCGAGCGCCGACACCATCTCGTCGGCGAGCAGCAGCGCTGGCTCGTTCGCCACCGCGACGGCCAGCGCGACGCGCTGCGCCTCACCACCGGACAGCTGTCGGGGGAGATGATCGCGGCGGTCGACCACGCCCATCCGTTCGAGCAGTTCGTTCGCCCGGCCCCGATTCTTGCCTCGTCGACCGAAGCCGAGCGCCAGCTCGACGTTCTCGATCGCCGAGAGAAACGGGATGAGGTTCTCCGACTGCAAGGCGATGCCGAGCCGGTCGCTACGCAGGGCGGCACGCTCGCCGTCATCAAGACCGGCCCACGCCACCCCGTCGATCTCGACCGTTCCGGAGTCGGGCCGCAGCAGCCCGGCGACGAGCGACAACAGCGTCGACTTGCCGCTCCCGGATGGTCCCATCAGGCTCACCTTCTGTCCAGCCTCGATCGTGAGATCGACGTCATGGAGGACTGTGTCGGGACCGGTCGCCGACTGATAGGTCTTGGAGACGCCGCGAAGCTGGAGGAGGGGAGACGCTGTCGTTGTCACAGGCGCTGCGACTTCGGTGTCGAGCCATACACGTCGGCGACCACCGTGCGGGCGTGTTCCTCGAGGTCGAGCACGACCTGACTCGCCTCCGCCAACCCCTCCGGACTGAGCTGGACGACGTTCACCAGTTCGAAGGAATCCTGGTGCAGGCTCGCCAGTTGGGGATCATTGAGAATGACCCCGACACCTGGGGCGTAGTACTTGACCTCGTTGTCGATCGCTTTGTACTCGCCTTCTCGGATGGCGATCACGTTGTCGAAACAACCGTATGCAACGCACCGGGTGATTCCGACCTCGACCGGTTCGCCCAGCGAGCCGAGACTGCCTTCCTCGGTGGCACCGATGAACCAGCGTGGCGTGTCGGCATTGACCGTGGCTGGCATGAGCACTCCGGGACTTCCGCCGGTCTCGGCTCCCAGCCAGGCGTCCTCGGCGTTGGTGAACTCGCCGCCCTCGAAGTCCTCGGTGTAGCCGCCCAGGATCCACACGTTGCCGTCTTTGTCG
>JANOKQ010000399.1:0-1543 GCA_031419375.1 Acidimicrobiaceae bacterium | reverse complement strand
AGGCGAGTTTGTGTTGAGCCAGTCTTCTGCCTGGATCTCGGGTGGTTGTTCGCCCATGAGAACCGACTTCGTAATTGAAGGCGCTGACAGTTCTGTTGTTGGAGAGTTCCTGCCTTCTGGAACGTTCGTGAGATCCAGTGTTGCCCGCATCGACTGCAGATCGATGGCGAATGATGGCGTTGCCGACGGTTCCGAGCGTGAAGTACCCAACGAGCATGAGCATCGCCTGGGCAGTGGCGTATGCCCCGAAGTCAGCAGGGCTCACGACCCGTGCAGTGAGTGCCGTGTACGCGAGTTGACCGACCATGGCCAACGCGGCGCCACCGTAGTTCCACGCGGCTCCGCGGATCGCCCGCTGCGCAAGGGTCAGGCTAAGCGCGGGCACTTCGGACTGTCTTCGAGGAGACTGGCTGGCCCTACCCGTTCGGTGCCGATGGCACGAGACCGGGTATCTGGGCGACAGAAGCTCATCCAGCTGTGGTCAGCTTGCGCTGGCCGACCCCGATCAGGATTCTCGAGGGACTCCGCTCACGGCCGAAGCAGGCCATCGAGAGCATGGATCCAAGCAGGAGTCCCTGTACCTGATCCGGGATGTGGGTCATCGAGACGAGTAACTGGCAGACGACGATGATCGGGATCGCGGCAACGGCGATGCCGAGCTGTTCCGCCGTCTCGCTGCGATGCGCGAGGGCCATCGCCCAGAGCGCGCATAGTGCAAGGAATCCGACAAGGCCGAAGAGAAGCAGGGCCTCGACATAGAGGTTGTGTGCGTTGAGGTTCGTCACGAGGCCGCTGACGTCGATCTCCCGGCTCGTACCGCTCGGCGTACCGAACACCACATCAAACGGGGAGTTGTGGCGGCTGAGGAGGATCCTCCACGCGTCCACCCTCCAGGCGAGAGTACTCGATGACCCCGTTGCCGACTCGACGGATTGCTGATACGTCCCGACCCGCGCGACGGCGAACGCGACGAACGGCAGGACAATGAGGGCCGCTCCGGTCGCGAGATAGACCACTCGCTCGTTCGTGGAGCGGAAGCGTGCCGCCACGAACAGGCATCCCATCGTGAGGCACACGAGCGCCACGACCCAGAGCGTTCGGTACTGAAGCAGCACCACGCCGCTCGCTAGAAGCACTGCCAATGCAACGGTGAAGACGGTGAGCCGCCCCCGGGCGAGCAGGAGGATCAATCCCTCCAGCATCACGAGAACACCCAAGGCGCTGACGGGCCGCGCGTCGACGAGCTCGCCGTTCACGAGGATGTACTTGTTCGCCTCGAAGAGCCCGTGCCTCGCGATCCCGAGAACGCTCAGGGTCGCGAGGATGGAGCCGGTGGCGATGAACGCCGCCGGGAGCCGACGGTCCCACGCCCGCACAGTCGCGCCGTAGACGACGCCGCTGACGATCGGAAGCCAAAGTCGCGAGTGGTCGACGGCGCGCTGCACGCCGAACTCGGCGAGCCCCCACACGAGGTGTGTCGCCAGTAAGAGAACGACGAAGGCGAGCACCAGGCGCGCCGGGCCTCGGATGTCGAGCACGAACA
>JANOKQ010000398.1:0-3582 GCA_031419375.1 Acidimicrobiaceae bacterium | reverse complement strand
GGGACCAGGCGCGCGTAGGGCTTTCCGGCTTTGGCGAGGATGATCTCCTCGCCCGCCCGGACATCGTCGAGCAGCCGCGATAGGTGCGTTTTTGCTTCATGCACGTTGATCGTTCGCATGGACTTAGTCTATCGCCTTAGTTCAATGACGCCGCGTGAGTCGCCCGCTGGAGTCGTCAGAAGGCTGAGCGGTGGTGGCCTCCATCGACGGCGATGTAGTGGCCGGTGAGGTATCCGGCGAGATCCGAACAGAGGTAGACGATCGTTGAGGCGATCTCGGCCGGCGCCCCCAGGCGGCCGGCGGGCACCCCAGCGGTCTTGATCATCCAGTCGCGGCGCGACGCATCATCGTTGAGTCCCTCGTGGGTCGAGAGGTACCAGTTGGTCGTTTTCGTGGCGATCCATCCGGGAGCGACGGTGTTGATCGTGATCCCGAACCGGGCGTACTCGTCGGCAACACTTTTGAGCAGACCGACCGTGGAGGGGCGGGTGCCGTTGGCGACCGTGTGCGGCGGGTTGTTCTGCGGTTCCTTTGCGGTCGCCGAGCCGATGTGCACGTACCGTCCCCACCCGGCGAGCTTCATCGCTGGAGCGACTGCGCGGAGCATGTGGACCTGGCTCATCGTGTAGGTACGGAACGACTCGACGAAGGCCTCGGTGTCGGTGATCTCGTCGAAGAAGCCGCGCACGTGAAAGTCGGCCTGGGTGATCACGATCAGCGGGTCGCCGAGCGCTGCCCGCGTCTCGGCGACCGCGCGCTCGATGGCGGACCGGTTGGTCATGTCGGCCGAGATGCCGATCACTTCGCCGCCCTCAGCAACGATCGACGCCACAGCGGTGTCGATGTGCCGTTGCGTCCTGGCGACGATCGCGACTCGGCACCCTTGCGCCGCGAGCATCCTGGCCGACTCGTAGCCGATCCCCTTGCTGCCTCCGACGACGAGCGCCACCTTGCCTGCAATGCCGTACTCCATCAGCGGACCCCTGTCGGCTTGAGATGTGACCGTCGATCGGCGACCCTATTCGACCGGTTGTCGGGTCACGGCATGGCATGGGCGGTGCTGCCAGCCTGCTCCATCGGGGGCAGGCCCATTTTTCGATGATCCCACGACCGCGTTCGGGTTGCTTCGATGCGGACCACGACACGCTTGTTCATCATGTACTCGAGAGCTGGCCTGGCCGCTTCGGTGTACGGCCCGGTGTAGCGGTCCCACACGCTGCGCGCTACTGCCCAATACTCATCACCGGAGGTGTCGTCGATGATGATCGCCCTGCCTTCGATCGACACCCCGCGAAGCTGGTCGTAGGTGTCGCCCGCTTCGATCATGCACACGATGCGATCGTCGCGGCGAAGGTTCTGCGCTTTCTGCGACTTGGCCTTGGTCTCGAAGTAGATCGAGCCGCCGATCAGGCCGTACCACATCGCGACGCAATGCGGCATGCCGTCGGGGCCGACGGAGGTGAGCGTTGCAGTGCGGCTGCGCTCGAGGAACTCGGCGACTTCGTCGGCGGTCATGGCGATGTTCGGTCGGGCATTCGAGGTCATCGGGACTCCCTCTTCATGTGTCAGGCTTCAAAGTGTCAGGCGTTGGCGGTGACAAAGGCGTCGAGTTCGTCGAGGAATCGGGCCTCGCTCACCGTGGAGGCACGAATGAGATGGCCGACTTCGGGAAAGTCGATCACCTGCGCGTGCGGCGTTGCGGCTTGCAGCACCGTGCTATCGCCGGGAAGGAATGCGGCACCGAACGCCTCGTTGGCAGCCAGCACGGTGACGGGGCAGGCGAGCGGTTTCGCAGCGTCGAACTTTGCGAAAATAGTGCCGTCGATGGCTGCGTCCAAACATGACGGGTCGAACTGGTACATCTGCAATCCCCGGTTGCGGACGTGGCGTGGGGTCAGGTGGTCGCTGATCACGCCGCCCATGGGGGACGGGGTGTTGGCGGCGAGTTCGAGGTAGGCCTCGAACGGCGCGCCTTGATCGCGAAGCTGCACCAGCGCCTCGCGCAACATCGCGAACACTTGCGTAAAGTTCGAGGCCGCGAATGCGGCCGGGTCACCAAACGACAGCGGTGGATCCTCGAGGAACAGTGCGCCGACGAGTGTGTGAGCAGCGTGCCCGAGGTGCAAGGCGGTCATCCCGCCGAGCGAGTGACCAACGACGACGGTCGGGCGCCCGATCTGATCGAGTACGGCTACGGCGTCGGAGGCGTAGTCCTGGATACGGTAGGTGTCCGGTGCCCGGTCGGATTCGCCATGGCCGCGAAAGTCGAGCGTCCAACAGTCAAATCGGTCGCCGAGCCGTTCGGTCGATTCGAGCCAGCTGGAACGGCAGCCGGTGATGCCGTGGAGGAACAGCACCGGTGTCGCCTCCGTGGTGCCCGACCGGGTGCACGCCAAGCTGATCGAACCGTTCTGGACCCGCAGATCTGTCATCTGCGGCACCCTAATTGGTCCGCCATGCCAGGATGTTCGGTTGTGAGCAGCATCGTCGTGTCGGAACTCGAGTACGCACCACCGGGGGTGGACTCGTTGTTCTTCGATGTCGGGTTTGGCGTCGCGCCGGGGGAGCGGGCCGCGCTCGTGGGAGCCAACGGCGTCGGCAAGAGCACGATCTTGCGCATTCTGTCCGGCGAGTTGGAGGCCGACGAGGGTGAGTTCGCGCTTGGCGGCACCGTGTTGTGCATGACGCAGGACGTCGGCATGTCGCGGCCCACCGACACGTTGCGCGACCTGTTGATCGAGGTCGCGCCAACGGCATTACGCGAGGCCGGTCGGGCGATGGTGATCGCCGAGCGGGCGATGTACGACGGCACCGACGACGGCATGCAGTACGCGGAGACGTTGACGCACTGGGGTGACCTCGGCGGGTACGAGCTCGAGTCGCAGTGGGCCGCGGCGGCACGGCGCAGCGTGAAGACCCCGGTGGACGACTTCCACACCCGCCTTGTCAGCGAGCTGTCGGGCGGTGAACGCAAGCGGCTCGTGCTCGACTTGCTGCTCACCAGCAACGCCGACATCTTGCTGCTCGACGAGCCCGACAACTACCTCGACATCCCCACCCGGGTGTGGTTGGAGGAACAGCTGCGGGCGTGCAAGAGCACGATCTTGATGGTCAGCCACGACCGCACCCTGCTCGAGCGGTCGGCGACCAAGATCATCGTCATCGAAGGTTCGGGGGCGTGGGTGCACGGCGGTTCCTACGTCACGTTCCCCGATGCCCGCGCCCGACGCCAGGAGTTGCTCGGCGACGCCCTGAAGCGGTGGAACAACGAAGAACGGCGCCTGTTCCAGCACATGAAGATCATGAAGCAGCGCGCTGCACAGAACTTCAAGAACGCCACCAAGGCCAATGCAGCCGAGACCCGCTGGGAGAAGTTCGTCGCCATTGGACCGCCACCGCCGCCCGTCCCCGACCAGCACATCTACGTCAACCTGCGCGGTGCCGACAGCGCTCGCCGGGTGGTGCAGATGATCGACGTGTCGGTTGGCGATCTGTTCCTCCCGTTTAGCGACGAGGTCCACTACGGCGAGCGGGTCGGTCTGATCGGCCCGAACGGAACCGGCAAGAGCCATCTGCTCGGTG
>JANOKQ010000397.1:0-2438 GCA_031419375.1 Acidimicrobiaceae bacterium | reverse complement strand
GGGCTCAACAGCGCGGCCGAAGCCGGAACTGCGAAACCGACGGCGGCGAGACCTGCTGCGGTCCAGATGAATGACTTGTTCATGTGTGCTCCTCGTGTTGGATGTCGAGGAGGACACTCCATCGGCGGGACGCGCGGTCAGGTGCACTTTGGTACTACGACTCGGAGTGGAGATGTTTGGTACCGCATGGTGGACCCGAGGGTGATTCGCCGTCGGGTTGGTAATCTGCGCCGATGACCGTGACGCCTCTGCTTGTCTACGCGGACGGGCCTGACGGGCCGCGCAGAATGCCCGAGGACGTGCTGGCGGCAGCCGGCCTCACCGGTGTACCGGAGTTGATCATCGGCTGGGTACTCGAGAACCATCCGTGGCTGTCGTCGCTCCTGCTCGCAGGACGCACGACGATGGCCGGCTACGGGTTGCGCGGTGCTGTCGCCGACGGTCGCCTCTCAGTGGTGCCTGTTCGGCTGTCGGCGATACCGGCGTTCATCGCCCAGGAACGGCCTGACGTGTTCGTGGTGACCGGGGTCCGGCGGGGTGACGGCTTCGCGTATGGCAGCACGATTGGATGGGGTCCGGCCGCGGCGCGGGTCGCCCGCGCAGTCGTGGTCGAGGTCGACGAGGACGGGTTCGATTTCGGTGGTCCGGCAATCGACGGCAACATCGTGGCCACGATCACGCGACCGGCGGGTTACGTCAGCGCTCCGGTCGCCTCCCGCGCTGCCGATGACATCGATGCTCGGATCGGGACGCTTGTGGTCAGCCTGCTCCCTGATGACGCCACGTTGCAGTTCGGTCCAGGCGGTATCGGCGAGGGCATCGCCAGTGCGCTCGTTCGGCCGGTCGGGATCTGGTCGGGCCTCGTCACCGACGCCATGGCCGGGTTGGCCCAGCGCGGGCTGTTGCGCGGTCGGGTGACAGCGGGGTACGTGTGGGGCGGGGAACCGGTACGCGACCTGGTCCGCGCCGGTTTACTCGACCGGCAACCGATCGAGGTCACCCACGACATCGGCCGCATCTCGGCGATCCCCCGCTTCGTCGGCTGCAACACCGCGCTCCAGGTCGGTCTCGATGGATCGGTCAACATCGAACGTGTCGGCGGGCGCACGATCACGTCCATCGGCGGCCACCCCGATTTCTGCACCGGGGCGGCTCGGTCAATGGGTGGCATGTCGGTGATCGCGCTGCGTTCCACCACGGCCTCGGGAGGATCCACGATCGTGTCCCGTGTGGAGGTGGTGTCGACGCCGCGTTGTGATGTCAGCGTGGTCGTGACCGAGCACGGCATCGCCGACCTGCGCGGTATCGGCGATGCCGAACGGGCCCGTCGGATCACAGCTATCGCCGCCCCGGAGCACCTCGACTCGCTCCGGTAACGGAGTGTGCCTGGGGTTCAGGCCTTCTTCTTGAAGCCCTCAATGGTGGTCCGGATGTCGTCGGTGGCGAACGATTCGGCTTCGGCCGAGAGTGCGAACGGGGCGACGAGGTGGATTGCCGCCTGCAGGTGCAGGTTCAGCGCACGCTTGGTTTCCTGCACTGCCTGGCGGGGGAGAGCGGCGAGGCGGTGGGCGAGTTTCATCGCCTCGGCCATCAGTTGATCGTCGGGGACCGCACGGTTGGCGAGACCCATCTGCACCGCCTCGTGCGCCGGGATGCGGTCGCCGAAGAACAGGTACTCCTTTGCCTTGAGCAGGCTCATGAACAACGGCCAGTAGGCAGCACCGCCGTCGCCGGCGACGAGTCCGATGGCGACGTGGGTGTCGGCGAAGAACGCTCCCTCGGCAATGAGGACGAGGTCGGCGAGGAGCGCAACGTTGCAGCCCAACCCCACCGCGGCACCGTTGACCGCGGCGACGACCGGCTTGGGGAAGTCGGCCATCGCGTCCATCAGCCGTTTGGCGCCGCGCAGCGACACCCGGCGGTAGTCGGGATCTTCGTAGCTGCGGATGAATCCAGGGATGTCACCGCCTGCGCTGAACGCCTTGCCGGCACCGGTGATGACCACGGCACGAACCGAGTGGTCGGCGGCCAGGTCGTACCAGATCTCCTGCATCGCCTCGTGCATGTCGTCGAGGAACGCGTTGCGCATCTCTGGGTTGTTCATGGTGATGATCGTGACGGGTCCGTCGGTGTCGACCAGGATGTGCGGTGTGGGGGTGTACGGCATGCGCTCAGTATGGCCGATTTGACGCTTGTGTCAGAAACCTGGCGGCGCGAGCTCGATGCCGCGAATCGCCAGCAGGCGACGGCGCGTTCCGGCGAGCCAGCGTTCGTAATCCCCAGCCTTACGGGCGAACGATTCGCCAACCCGCGGATGGGGCAGGATCAGGAAGCGTTCCTCGGCCATGGCGTCGAGCACCATGTCGGCGACGTCCACCGCGCGAAGGATGTCACCGATCGGCATTCCCTTCGGTGGTTCGGCGGCGATGTCGGCGGCC
>JANOKQ010000396.1:0-4673 GCA_031419375.1 Acidimicrobiaceae bacterium | reverse complement strand
CCACGCCGCCGGGCTGGTCGGCCAGTTGCGGACCAGCGCCAACATCACCCAACTGCTGGGCTACTCGGTGGAGCTGTACAAGTCGCTGGAGGCCGAGACCGGGCAGGCGACCGGGTGGAAGATGAACGGGGGATTGCGCCTGGCATGCAACGCCGAACGTTGGGAAGAAGTGAAACGCCAGGCCACCACGGCCACCAGCTTCGGCCTCGAGATGCACCTGCTCTCCGCGCGCGAGGCGCAGGACCTGTGGCCGCTGATGGAGGTGCACGACGTGGTCGGCGCAGCGTTCCTGCCCACCGACGGCCAGGCCAACCCGAGCGACATCACCATGGCGCTCGCCAAAGGGGCGAGGGCCGCCGGGGTGACGGTCTGTGAGAACACCGAGGTGATCGAGATCGAGGTGGTCGATACGAAGGTGACCGCGGTGGTCACCGACCGGGGTCGCATCGAGTGCGAGAAGGTGGTGGTGTGCGCCGGTCAGTGGACACGTGCGCTCGCCGCGACCGTCGGGGTCAACGTGCCGCTCGTGCCGGTGCAGCACCAGTACGTGATCACCGCCCCATTCGCACCGAGCGTGCCGCGTACGTTACCCACGCTGCGCGACCCGGACCGGCTGACCTATTACAAGGAGGAGGTCGGCGGGTTGGTGATGGGCGGGTACGAACCGAACCCTGTCCCCTGGGCAGTCGATGGCATTCCTCGGCCGTTCCAGTTCCAACTGCTCGAACCTGACTTCGACCACTTCGCCCCGACGATGGAACTCGCCATCGGGCGGGTCCCCGCCCTCGCCGAGGCGGGCATCAACCAGTTGATCAACGGGCCGGAGAGCTTCACCCCCGACGGCAACTTCATCCTCGGCGAGGCACCCGAGCTGAAGAACTTCTTCGTCGGCGCAGGCTTCAACGCGTTCGGGATCGCGGCCGGTGGCGGGGCGGGAATGGCGCTGGCCGAATGGGTGCATCGCGGCGTTGCCCCGTACGACTTGTGGATCGTCGACATCCGTCGTTTCGGCCGTCCCCACGCCGACGCCAGCACCGAGACCGGCTGGGTCCGCACCCGCACGCTCGAGGCCTACGCCAAGCACTACACGATGGCCTGGCCGTTCGACGAGCACCTCAGTGGCCGCCCGAAACGCACTTCGCCGCTGTACTCGCGCCTCGCCGCGCAGGGCGCGTGCTTCGGCGAGAAGCTCGGCTGGGAGCGGCCGAACTGGTTCGCCGATCGTGAGCGCGGCGAGACCCCCGCCGATGTGTACACGTACGGCCGCCAGAACTGGTTCGACGCGGTCGGGCGCGAGCACCGCGCCTGCCGTGAGCAGGCGGTGCTGATCGATCAGACCTCGTTCGCCAAGTTCGCACTGACAGGCCCCGACGCAATGGCCGCGCTCGAGTGGATGTGCGCCAACGACGTCCACAAACCGGTGGGCTCGCTCACCTACACGCAGATGCTCGACGACGCCGGTGGAATCCAGTGCGACCTCACCGTCTGCCGCGTCGCCACAGACGAGTTCTACATCGTCACCGGGACCGGGTTCGCCACGCACGACTTCGACTGGATCAATCGCAGCATCCCGCCGGGGGTCGACACCCAACTGTTCGATATCACCTCCGCATGGTCGGTGCTGTCGGTGATGGGTCCGAACTCGCGCACCATCATCCAATCGGTCACCTCGACCGACATGGGCAACGAGGCGTTCCCGTTCGCCACCATGCAACCAATCGGCATCGCCGGGTGCATGGTGCGGGCGTTACGGGTGACGTACGTGGGCGAGCTCGGCTGGGAGCTGCACGTCCCGGTGGAGTCGGCCACCGAGGTGTACGACGCAGTCATGGCCGCTGGGAGCGAGCACGGACTGGTCAACGCCGGGTACCGGGCGATCGAGAGCTGCCGGCTGGAAAAGGGGTACCGGGCGTGGGGTTCCGACATCGGGGCCGACCACACTCCGTTCGAAGCGGGTCTCGGCTGGGCGGTGAAGCTGCGCCGCGACACACCGTTTCGCGGCCGCGAAGCACTGGCCGCCCAGCGCGACAGCGGTGTGCACAAGATGCTCGCAGCGTTCACCGTCGATCCAGCTGTGGTGCTGCTCGGGCGGGAGACCATCTACCGTGATGGCGAGCGTGTCGGCTGGATCACCAGCGCAGGGTTCGGCTACACGATCGACCGCTCCATCGGCTATGGCTACGTCCGCAGCCCGCAGGGAGTGACCGCCGACTTCGTGCTCGAAGCGAGCTACGAACTCGAAGTCGCCGGAACGCGGGTTCCCGCTACCGTGTCGTTGCGACCGCTGTATGACCCTGCAATGACACGAGTCAAGCGCTGACGCCCGACCAGCCAGGTTGGTCGGTACCTCGATGTGCTAGAATTCCATCATGTGGGCCTGATCCGCATCATGGAACACCCGGAATCATGGAACACACGGACTGGAGCAGGATCCTGACATGAGCGACGACGATCTCGATCTGGCATCACTTCCCGACGACGAGCTCGTCACCCAGATGCACGAGGATCTGTACGACGGCATGGCGCCGGAGATCACCGAGGGCACGATGATCCTCCTCGACCGCGGCTGGACCCCGAGCCGGGTGCTCAACGACGCCTTGGTCGAGGGCATGCGCATCGTCGGCATCGACTTCCGCGACGGCATCTTGTTCGTGCCCGAGGTGTTGCTGTCGGCCAACGCGATGAAGGCCGGCATGGTCATCTTGCGCCCGTTGCTGGCCGAGACCGGTGCCCTGCCGATCGGCAAGGTCGTCATCGGGACCGTCAAGGGCGACATCCACGACATCGGCAAGAACCTGGTCGCGATGATGCTCGAAGGCGCTGGGTTCGAGGTGATCGACCTCGGCATCAACACCGACGCCGACAAGTTCCTTGCCGCCCTCGACGAGCACAAGCCCGACATCTTGGGCATGTCAGCGCTGCTCACCACCACCATGCCGTACATGAAGGTGGTCATCGACACCTTGCAAGAACGTGGCCTGCGCGACAAGTTCGTGGTGCTCGTCGGCGGGGCCCCGCTGAACGAGGAGTTCGGCCACGCGATCGGTGCCGATGCCTACTGCCGCGATGCCGCTGTCGCAGCCGAGACCGCCAAGCACCTCGTCAACGCGCGGCGGATGAAGCCCGAGCCTGCCGGTCCTTCGGTCTGAGCGGTGAATGAGTTGTCGGCCTCTCGCGTCCAACGGCCGCTGGTGGTCGCGTGCGGTGCACTCGTCGCCGAGTTGCGCTGCGTACTCGCGGCCAACGGCCTTGCCGACCACGTCGACGTGCGCTACCTACCGGCCAACCTGCACAACCGGCCGGACACGATCGTCGGCGCGATCGACGCGATCCTGGGTGAGTTAGCGACCGGAGACGCGCCGCGGCAGGTGCTGCTCGGCTACGCCGACTGCGGCACGGGCGGGGCGCTCGACGCATACCTGGCCGACCACCCGAACGTGGTCCGCCTGCCTGGCGCGCACTGCTATGAGTTCTTTGCCGGGGGCGAATTGTTCGCCCAGCTCCACGACGCCGAGCCGGGGACGTTCTACCTCACCGACTTCCTTGCCAAGCACTTCGATGCGCTGGTCTGGAGCGGCCTCGGCCTCGACCGCCATCCCGAACTGCGCGACACGTACTTCGGCAATTACACCCGCGTGGTGTTGATCTCGCAGCGCGACGACGCCGAGGTCATCGCCGTGGCTCGCGCCGCTGCCCGTCAGCTCGGCCTCGCGTTCGAGCACCGGGCAGTCGGGCTCGGGCCGTTCACGGCCGCGGTCGCTGGCGCGGTCACGTTCAGGCGGGCGAGCTAATGGGCCGCCGGTCCGCCACCGAGCTCGTCATCATCCTGTGGCGTGACATCCCCGCGCAGGTCAACGGACGCGTTGGCGAGGAACGTCACCAGGTGGTGCTCCCGCACCGGTTCCAGAAAGCGATCGACCGGGCCGCAATGGTGGCCGACAAGAAGACTGCGCAGGAGTACGTCGGTGAGTGGCGCCGCACCGCCTACCCGCTCGTCGGCGAGCTCGCCGCAAGCGTCGATGCGGTTGCTGCGTCGCTGCAGGACGAGTTCACCAATGTTCGCTTGCACACCCTCGTCGCCAATGGCGGCTGGGATCCCGCGGCACCCGAATCCGGGCAGCCCGAACAGAGAGACACCACGTCATGACCCATACCGTGATCAGCTCGGCGACCAAAGAGGTCGTCATCGGTTTTGATCGGCCGTTCGTGATGATCGGTGAGCGGATCAACCCCACCGGCCGCAAGCTGCTCGCCGCCGAGATGAAGGTCGGCGACTTCAGCCGGGTCGAGGCCGACGCCATCGCCCAGGTCGCCGCGGGAGCACACATGCTCGATGTGAACGCGGGTATTCCCCTTGCCGACGAGCCGGCACTGCTGGCCAGGGCGGTGCAGCTGGTGCAGTCGGTCACCGATGTCCCGCTGTCGATCGATTCCTCGATCATCGCCGCCCTCGAAGCCGGGCTCGCCGTGTACAAGGGCAAGGCGCTCGTCAACTCGGTCACGGGCGAGAGTGAGGTCATGGAGCGGGTGCTGCCGCTCGTGAAGCGCTACGGCGCGGCCGTGGTCGCCATCTCCAACGACGAGACCGGCATCTCCGAAGATCCCGACATTCGGTTCGCCATCGCCAAGCGCATCGTGCAGCGCGCTGCCGACCACGGCATCCCGGCCCGCGA
>JANOKQ010000395.1:0-1508 GCA_031419375.1 Acidimicrobiaceae bacterium | reverse complement strand
TCGGCCGAGCACGATGTCAGCTGCACCACCGCCGCCCATGTGCTCCGCGCTGCCGATCAGGCGAAGTACCGAATCACCCCGATCGGCATCTCCCGCGACGGAACATGGGCCGTGGCCACGGGTGCACGAGCGGCATTGGATGCCGGGCCGCAGGCACTGCCTGGCCGGCTCGACCCGTCCGGCACCGCAACCTCACCGAGCGAGATCATCGCCACCCGCGTCCCCACCGGTACGACCGTGGTGCTACCGCTGCTCCACGGCCCGATGGGCGAAGACGGCACCGTTCAGGGCTTGCTGGAGCTCACCGGGGTGGCGTACGCGGGGTCGGGGGTCTTGGGGTCGGCTCTGGCGATGGATAAGGCGATGGCCAAACAGGTGCTCGCCGCCAACGGCATCGCCCAGGCCCGCCACCGGTCGTTCCACGAATCCGAGGTGACCCCGGGCCTGCCCCAGCAACTCGCCGACGAGCTTGGGCTCCCGGTCTTCGTCAAGCCGGCGAACATGGGCTCATCGGTCGGCGTATCGAAGGCAAAGACGGTCGAGAGGTTGCGCGACGCGATCGACGTCGCGCTTACCTACGACGAATGGGTGGTCGTGGAGGAAGCGATCACGGGACGCGAGATCGAGGTCGCCGTGCTCGGCAACCTCCAACCACGTGCGAGCGTGCCCGGCGAGATCGTCCCCGGTGCCGAGTTCTACGACTACGCCGACAAATACCTCGACGACGGCTCGCAATGCCTCATCCCCGCGCCGCTCACCGCTGACGCCGCAACCGAGGTCCAGCGGCTTGCCGTCGCGGTCTTTCGGGTACTGCGGTGCGAGGGCATGGCTCGCGTCGACTTCTTCTACGAAGACGGCCCGGGTGGCCGGGGCTGGCTGTGCAACGAGGCGAACACGATCCCCGGGTTCACTCCGATCTCGATGTACCCGAAGATGTGGATCGCCAGCGGCCTCAGCTACCCGGAGCTGATCGACGAGCTCGTCCGCCTCGCCCTCGAACGCCACGCCCGCCGCCGCCGCAACACCTCCACCACGACCCGGTGACGTCACCGAGGTGGCAGCTACTGCTGGGCAAGCAGCTCAGCGAGGTCGGCGCTTACGCCGAGTTGGGGAGCCCAGAATCGCAGATAGGCGACGTCGAGCGTTTGTGTTGCCGCGATCCCGGCGCAGTCGCGCCACTGAACCTCCGAGCGCGATTCGAGGCGCCACCGCAGTTTCGCGAGCACCACATCTTCCGGACTGGCAATCCATGTCTGCACACCGAGCACTTCAGCGGCCACACGGCGCTCGAGCCGAGACCGGGTGAACGCATCGGTCGCAGGGGAAACGAAGACGTCGACCTTCCCCCCGCTGCGAGGATGCAACACGTTGAACGACCCGCCGAGCCGGGCCGCCTGGTAGGCATCTTCGTCGGAGACATACAGCTCGTCATGATCAAGGCGCGCGAGCAACCGCTCGACCTCGTCCGACGACACCACGGTGACCAGGTCGACATCGCGGGTTGCCCT
>JANOKQ010000394.1:0-3458 GCA_031419375.1 Acidimicrobiaceae bacterium | reverse complement strand
CGTGCTGCTCGAGCGTCGTGATTCGTTGATCCTCACCCTCCCCGACGGCAGCACACACCCGCCGCCGCCACAACCACCGCCACCTGACCACCACAGGCCGGTTGCGGCGCGCGGGCGCAGCGGATGAAGGGCGAATCCCACCAATCCGCAGTCCGCTCGGCAGTGGATTCAAATATCTAGTCTGTTAGCTTAGTCGTATGATCCTAGTTGGAGTTCACGAGGCCAAGACCAATCTGTCGAGCCTGCTGAGACGCGTTGCCGGGGGTGAGGAGGTTGTGATCACCAACGGCGGCGAGCCCGTCGCGCGGCTGGTGCCGGCCGTCCGAACCGGCACGCAGCGGATCGGGGCGTTTGCCGGCCAGATCACTGTCCCCGATGATTTCGATGCCACCCCGGCGGAGCTCGCCGAGCACTTCCAATGACCCGACTGCTGCTCGACACCAACGCCTGGCTGTGGATGATGAGCGATAGCGACCGCTTGGGCCGCTTCGCCCGAACGGTGGTGGCTGACGATGCGACGGAACTCATCCTCTCGGCGGTATGCGCGTGGGAGATCAGCATCAAATGGGCCCTCGGAAGGTTGTCGCTGCCGCTTCCTCCCGCGCAGTTCGTCGACGCCTGCGTCGAACAGGCCGGACTGATCCGGCTGCAGATCGACTTCGACCACGTCGTCAGGGTCGCATCGCTTCCACCGCTTCATCACGACCCCTTCGATCGCCTGCTCATCGCTCAGGCCAAGGCAACGGGACTCGCGGTGCTCACCGGCGACCCGGTCTTTCGCACCTACGGCATCGCCACGATCGACGCCACGATCTGAACGCTGACCTGAACTGGCCGGGGAAATCACGCTCGGTAGCAGCGGCGGTTGCGCGAGCATCCGAGCATGAGTCCTACACGTCTTGGTCGCAATCTGTTGTCGTGGGCACCGCGGGCTGCCGGACAATCTCGATGCGCTGCACGCGGCGATCTCGGCGGCGGTGCCCGTCGGCGTCGGGCAGGGCCATGAGGTGGCCTCGGTGGTTCCCGAGTTGCCGTCGACGGCACAGCAGGAGTGGTGGACACGAAGTCGCTGATGCGTCGCTACTTCATCGCGCTCGACGACCCGGACCTCGCTTACCTCGTGCAGGGCACCGCTGAGTTCGACGCGTACATCGCCGACATGTTGTGGGCGCAGGACTACGCGATGGGCAACCGCGAACGCATGCTTGCACTGATCTTCGTGTTCGCACGGCGCTGGACGACGGCTGGGGCGCAAGGAAGCGGTCCGGCAGTTGTCGTACGAATCGTTGGAGACCGCGATGCAGGACAAGGTGTGGGATCACAATCGCGCGCTGCTCGACGAGCACCCCGACGCCTACAAAGACATTGATGCCGTGACGGATGCGCAACGCGACCTCGTCACCATCGACCACACACTGAGCCAGATCCTCAACTACAAAGGGCCCTGACCCCGCGTCAGGTGCGGATCAGGTCTATTGCAACATCTCGGGGAAGCCCTCGGCGCGCAGGTCGGTGCCGAGGGCATCCTCGAGCAGCTTGACCACTTGCGAGGACCACGCACCCCCGCCGTACGCCTCCTTCGCGCGCACGAACGTCGCTTCGACCAGCGCAGCCACCTCCAACGGCACCCCGAACTCGCGGCCGAACTCCGAGGCGAACCCGAGATCCTTCAGCGCCAGGTCCATCGTGAAGCCGATGTTGTAGCTGCCATTGAGGATCACTTGGCTTTCGGTTTCGTGCACGAAGCTGTTGCCAGAGCTGTTGCGGATCGCCTCGAACGACGCGGCCAGGTCGAGGCCACCGCGCTTCGCGAGCATCAACGCCTCGCCGGCGGCCACGAGATGAATGAACGCGAGCATGTTGGTGATCACCTTGATGATTGCCGCGTTACCGATCGGGCCCATGTACAGAATCGGCTGGCCGATCGCTTCCAGGAGATGGCGGTGCTGTTCGAACACTGTCGGGTCGCCACCGACCAGCACGGTGATGTCGCCTTGGGCGGCCTTGTGCACCCCGCCGGTAACGGGGCACTCCAACATGTTGATCCCCCGTTCGGCACAAAGTCCGGCGAGCCGCAACGTCTCGTGGCGATCGTTGGTGCTGTTGTCGATCCAGGTCCCACCGCGACGCAACCCGGCAAGCACGCCATCGGCGCCGGTGACGACCGCATCGACTGCGCGAGGAGACGGAAGACACGTGAACACCACATCGGATGCTGCAGCGACCTGGGCTGCGGTGGTGGCCCAGGTGGCGCCGGAGGTGATCAGCGCGTCGGCTAGCGCCGGGTTGAGATCGGTCACCGTCACCCGGTGCCCCGCCCGAAGCAAACTTGCGGCGAGGTACCCGCCCAAATGCCCGAGTCCGATGTATCCGACAGAGTCGCTCATGGCCCCAGTGTCGGGTTTCGACGGGCCACAAACACAATCGGGTCCTGATTCTCTGGATGGCACCGATGGCGGCGTGGCCGGTGCAGCGTCGGTTCGTCTACGGTGGGCCTTCGCCAACGAGGGGGATCAGAATGTCACGCGACGAGCAGCCAGCTTCCGACGAGCAACGACGGAGACTCGCCTATGAGCGCTCGGCGCAACCACGCGAATACTTCGCCGAGCGACGCGACCGATGCCCGTTCGACAGCGATGTGGAAACCGATGCGCGCACGATGCTCCGCCGTGTCGATGTGGAAGCAGCGCTGCGCAACTGGCAGGACTACTCATCGGAGTTCTCCGGAATCATGGGCAGCACGGAGCCGATCATCCCGCTGAACGTCGATCCGCCGTTGCACGTCAAGTACCGGCGGCTCCTCGACCCGTACTTCGCCCCAAGGAAGATGGCGACGTTGCAGGTGGCGGTGCAGCAGCACACCAACGATCTGATCGATACGTTCATCGAGTCGGGCGGCTGCGATTTCTCGACCGCGATGGCCGTGCCACTGCCCTGTTCCACCTTCCTCACCATGCTCGGCTTGCCGCTCGACGAGATCGACGCACTGGTGCGGTGGAAGGACATCATGATTCGCCCGCAGCACGTGGTCGCCGATCCCGACGAGGCGCTGCAGCTGCAAGCGACGACTGCGGGCGAGATCTACGCACGCTTCGGCGTGGAGCTCCACGAGCGACGCGTCAATCCGCGTGACGACCTCATCACCTACCTTGCCGAGTCGGTGATCAATGGCGAGAAGCTGACCGACAGCGAGATCCTACGGACGTGTTTTCTGCTGCTGGCTGCCGGTCTCGATACCGTCACGATCTCGCTGGAGTGCATCTTCAACTACCTTCTCGGCGACGAGGCAGCCCGGCGGATGCTCGTTGACGAGCCTGGTTCCGAGGTCGACCTCATCGAGGAACTGCTGCGCTTCGAAACTCCTGTCCAGTCCGTCAGCCGGCGGGCGACACACGACATGGTGATCGGCGGTGAATCGGTTGCCACGGATGAACTCGTCTGGTTGAGCTTGGCCTCGG
>JANOKQ010000393.1:0-3631 GCA_031419375.1 Acidimicrobiaceae bacterium | reverse complement strand
ACGCTCGACGCGGACAACATCCTGCAACTCAGGAAGGCAGGCGTTTCGGACGAAGTGTTGCGTACGATGCTGGAGAGCGCCAGGTAGAGGCATCATCTCGACGACGAGACGGGTGTCGGGCACATCTTTCTCGGGTGCTCGCGATTGTTAGCGCGTTGTGAAAAACTGGGTGGGTGACAACTGGTGTGACACCTTCTCAGTCCGATTTGTTCCGGTCGCCGGTGGGGTTGGTCGCTGACCGGGTCGGGGCTGATTCAATCTGGACGTTGCTGCATGTGGAGGGGCATCGTCTGTTCCCTGATGTGATGTTCGCTGATTTGTTCTCGGTGAAGGGCCGTCGCAGCGTGCCGCCGCAGGTCGCACCACCACGCCGCTCGTCGAACTGGTCCGGGTAATTCCCACGGGTTCAGCGCGGGTGCTGGTCAAGCTGGAGTTCGCCAACCCGACAGGCAGCATGAAGGATCGGATGGCCCGCACCGCGATCGAGGGTGCGCTCCGCAATGGTCGGCTGCAACCCGGAGGCACGGTCGTCGAGTATACGGCGGGAACGACGGGCATCTCGTTGGCGTTCGTGTGTGCCGCCCTCGGCTTCCCGCTCCACATCGTGTTCTCGGACGCCTTCAGTGACGAGAAGCGTCGAACCATGGCAGCGTTCGGCGCCGTCGTCGAAGACGTGGCGAGCAGCGGCGGCGACATCACCGAGTCGCTCATCAAGGCGATGATCGCTCGCGCCGAGGAGGTCTCGTCACAGCCCGGCCACTGGTGGTGCGATCAGTTGAACAACCGCGACGCGGTCGACGGGTACGTGCCGATGGGCGAAGAGATCTGGACACAGACGTCCGGTGACGTTGACGCCTTCGTGCACGCCGTCGGCACGGCACACTCAATTCACGGCGTAGCACGGGCACTGCGCCAGCACCGCGCCGACGTGCGCGTCGTCGCCGTCGAGCCGGCCGAATCCCCGGTGCTGTCGGGCGGTCAGTCGGGGGCTAACCGAATCGAGGGCATCGGCATCGGGTTCGTGCCACCGCTCTGGGAACCCGACGCGGTCGACGCGATCGAGGTCGTGCCCGCCGACGAGGCGTTCGCGATGGCACGACGACTCGCCCGAGAGGAGGGTCTATTCGCCGGCGCCTCATCGGGCGCCAACGTCGCGGCCGCGCTCCGTGTCGCCGCAGAACTCGGCCCAAACGCCACGGTCGTCACCATCCTGTGCGATTCCGGCTTGAGGTACCTCTCCACCGACGTCCACCGCGATCGCTGACACTCGGACCTCCGAGTGGTGTCAGGTCACCGAATGGTCGGGGAACGGGTGCCCCGTGCGGTGCGGGGATCTGCGGATCGGCGAGGTCGACCCGTTGCGTCGCGACAGGCGATCGCCGCCGAGACCGCGGCCGCGCCGACGTGTTGTTGTCGACGCGATCGCCTGTCGATGTGCTGTGGTCGCTACATGGGCTCTCACTGAAAGGTCTGGCGCTGAGCGCGGCGAGTCGGGTGGCTTCCCGTCCAATGTCTGGGGTCTTGATGTCAAGGCGCATCCGACTCGTGGATTTGCTTGGTCTCGTCAACGTGTTGGAGAAGCAGCTTCGGACCGTTTCCCTTGCGCGGGCACGGCGCGACGTCGGCGCCGATCGAACCGACGTTCACATAGCCGAGCGCGTTCGTCCAGAACGCGGCGAGCCGCTCCGGGTCAGCGCAGTCAAGCACCAGCCCGAACCTCGGCGGTGCGACCTCATTCTTGTGTCTCTCCGTGTTGGGTCATGTTTGCGCTGCGGATCACCAGGGCTCATGCACGGTGGGCGATGAAGGCGTAGCCATACACGTCGAACGATCGCGCCTGCGGTTCACCGGTTGCGCCGCCGAAGGTATCGACTGGTGGTCCAATGGCGACCTGCGCGAACCCGGAGTCTTCAAGCATCTGTTGCCAGCCCGCACGGGGCAGCCCGCCGGCTATTCAACCGGTCCACAGATCGACGTCGCGCATCGCCTCGATGGGTACCGGCCGGCCGTTGGCGATGTCAGCGAACTGCAGCACCCCACCGGGACGGAGCACGCGGAAGATCTCGGCAAACACCGCTTGTTTGTCGGCGCAGAGGTTGATCACACCGTTGGAGATGACGACATCTGCCCACCCGTCCTCGACGGGTATGTTCTCGGCGAGCCCCTCGCGAAATTCGACATGGCCGAATTGAAGATGTTCGGCGGTGGCTCTCGACTTGGCGAGCATCTCGGGGGTCATGTCGATCCCGACCACACGGCCGGTCGTCCCAGCTTGGGTCGCGGCAATGAACGAGTCGAAGCCGGCGCCGGAACCGACGTCAACGACACGGGAGCCGGTTTCGATCCGGCGCAACGAGAACGGGTTGCCGACCCCGGCAAAGGATTCGACTGCCCGATCCGGCAGTACGTCAACGACCGCTTGGTCGTAGCCGAGACGGGCAGCAAGCGGGCGGCCGGTGTGGAAGTGGTGGGCGCCGTGCGGATCTTCGGCGACGTCGCGGTACTTGTCTCGCACTTGCGTACGAAGAGTCTCGACATCGACGAGAGTTTCGCTGGACATGTTCATCCTCCTATGCCGGCGGCGATGGGCAAGCCGGCTCGCTTCCATTCGGGGAAACCGTCCTCAAGACGGCGGGCAGTGAATCCACGGCGGCGCAGCTGTCGCACTGCCTCGTCGGCGTACACGCAGTACGGGCCGCGGCAGTAGGCGACGATCTCTATGTCCTTCGACAACGAACGAAGCCGGCGCAGCTCGCCAACGGGAACCGACCGGGCACCCGGAATGTGACCGGCCTCGTATTCGACTGAGGGACGCACATCGAGCACCACGGTGTCACCGGCTCGCAGACGGGCTTCGAGCTCGACTCGGGTCACCGGCTCCAAACCACTGCGGTCACCGACATAGGCGTCTGCGAGTTCGTT
The DNA here is from genome assembly GCA_031419375.1 of Acidimicrobiaceae bacterium. Taxonomy (GTDB): domain Bacteria; phylum Actinomycetota; class Acidimicrobiia; order Acidimicrobiales; family Ilumatobacteraceae; genus VFMC01. Next base: position 709 of record JANOKQ010000393.1, on the reverse strand, counting down.
GATGCCGGCAACATGTTCGGCAGCGATGTCGCGCAAGGCCGCCCACACGTCCGCAACGCGATCACTCGCCAGCATGTAGACGATCCGGGTTCCTTCGCGGCGGGTGCGCAGCACGCCAGCTCTGGCCATCGCCCGGAGATGGTGCGAGGTGTTGGCCACGCTCTGTTCGATCTCATCAGCAAGTTGCTCGACGGATCGTTCACCCTGAGCAAGAACATCGACGATCTCCGCGCGACGACCACTCGCCAGCGCCTTGGCCACCTCGGCGAACGCGTCGAAAAGTGCGTTCTTCGCTGACCGGTCACTCACCTCGAACTCTCCATCTCACCGATATTCAAACTACTACTTGAATGTTGGTGCAGCAAGGGATATGTTCAAACAATCACTTGATCAACGCTCATCGGAGAGGAGAAGGCGTGCAGAGGATCTACGACTTCGTCGATGAGGGCCTCGGGCACTCCTCGTACGCAATCGACGTCGGCAACGGCACCGCCGCTGTCGTCGACCCGCCACGGTTCCCGGTCGCGCACGAAGCTCTTGTCGAACGGCTCAACCTCCGACTCGCCTGGACGCTGGACACCCATTCGCACGCCGACTATGTGACCGGCAGCCCCGCTCTCGCCGATCGGACGGGCGCAACCTTCGTCGCCCCGGCGGCATCGCACCTCGAATCACCACATCGGCCAGTCAGCGACGGTGAACACGTCAC
>JANOKQ010000392.1:0-1626 GCA_031419375.1 Acidimicrobiaceae bacterium | reverse complement strand
CGACACCCATCCAGTTGTACGCGGGCCAGGCCACCGTGTTGTCGAAGTCGAGCCCGACGAACGACCCGCCGGCGGTCATCAGCGGCACGAACGCGTCGGCGAGCGCCTTGAACGAGTAAGCCGACACGTTCATCGCAACCGCGACGTCATCCCATGTGGCCGCCATGAAGTCGTCGCCGAGGCACACCGCCGGGGCAAAGCCGATTGCATGCAGCACGCCGTCGACGCGGCCGCCGAAGTGTGCGTCGGCATGCTCGCGAGCCGATACAAGGTGCTCGGCGACGGTGACGTCGAGCTCGAACACAGGTGCCGGTTGGGGGAGCTTTCGCGCGGTGCGTTCGGTGAGGCTCAGCGCCCGACCGGCGCCTGTGAGCATCACGTTGGCGCCCTCGTGCTGCGCGAGTGTGGCCACACCGAACGCGAGCGACGCGTCGGTGAGCACCCCGGTGATGACGATGTTCTTACCCTGTAGCAAACCCATGCGACGAAGCTAGTCGCGGCGCGTGTGTGCAAGAGTACGACGATGCGCATTGGCATTCTTGGAGGTACCGGACCGGCGGGGAGCGCCCTTGCCGCGCGCCTGGCCTCGATCGGCTACCCGGTCGTCATCGGTTCTCGCTCGAAGTACCGGGCGATGGAGGCCCGCGACGGAATGGTCGGCAAGTGGCCGGCGCTCGAATCGCTGTTGTCGTATGGCGACAACGCCGCGGCGGCCGATTGCGACATGGTGGTGATCGCCACGCCGTGGGATTCGGCGGCCACCACCGCGCAGGAAAACAACGCTGCCCTCGAAGGCAAGGTGGTTGTCAGCATGGCCAACGCGCTGGTGCGCGTCGGTCACGAGTTCCAGCCATTGGTTCCTCCCCGCGGCAGCGTTGCCGCGCATGTCCAGGCCGCAGTGCCGCGATGTCGGGTGGTGGCCGCGTTCCACCACCTGCCGGCCACGGAGCTGGGTAACCTCGGTGAGCCGATCGACAGCGACGTGTTGATCTGCGGGGACGACCCGGCTGCGGTGCTGGTCATCAGCGACATCGTCACGAAGATCCCCGGGTGCCGCCCACTCGATGCGGGCGAGCTGTCCAACGCCACCGCGATCGAGGCGTTCACCGCGGTGCTGTTGCAGCTCAACGTGCGCTACAAGACGCGCGTCGCCCCGAAACTGACCGGGATCAAGCGTGATCCGCGCGCGCCCAAGGAGCCCGCCGCAGCGGGGCCGAACGCGCCGGCGGAGCCCAAGGCGGCGGAGCCGAGCGAAGAGGTGTCGAAGGTATGACCATGCGGTTGTTCGACACTGCGCGCGGTGCCATCGTCGCGTTCGAGCCGAACGAGCAAGTGTTGATGTACACGTGCGGCATCACCCCATATGACGCAACCCACCTCGGGCACGCGGCCACGTTCATCGCCTACGACGTGCTGCAGCGCCGCCTGATCGACATGGGCCACACGGTCAAATGTGTCCGCAACGTCACCGACGTCGATGATCCGCTGTTCGCCAAGGCGCGACAATTGGGTGTGCACTACCTCGATCTTGCGGCCGGCGAGGAGGCCCGTTTCGAACGCGACATGGAAGCGCTCAATGCGCTGCCGGTCTCCAGCTCACCGCGAGCGTCATCGGCGATCCCGGAC
>JANOKQ010000391.1:0-4699 GCA_031419375.1 Acidimicrobiaceae bacterium | reverse complement strand
CACGGTCAGCTTCGACGACTCAACGAACCGACCCGTCTGATGCGCCGCCAGCAGCGCGACCAGCGAGGTTTGAGCATCCTTCTTCGTTCGGAACGTGCGCTTCATCTGTCGGCGCTTGCCGGCCTCGTACCAAGCGACGTGCGCCACCCACGACGACGCGCCACTCGGCGTCTCACGTCGGTAGACAGTGCCGTTGCTCATGCCGAGAGCGTACCGATTCTGCTACCACCCTGCTACCACGACTCGATCCGCAGCAGCGAAGGAGCCGCTCCAAGTGCTCTGAACTGGTAACTTACTGGCGCCCCCGGCAGGATTTGAACCTGCGACCTGCGGTTTAGGAAACCGTTGCTCTATCCCCTGAGCTACGGGAGCGGAACTGCCCGCGTGGGGCCGCTTGGAGCAGCGCCGAACTGGCGGCCACATCATAGGAACCTCCAGCCGGGGAGTCGCCGCCCGTTGAGCAATCACTCCGATCAGATCATTCGACCGAGTGTTTTCGCTCGGCACATCGCACTCCTTGGGCCGTGGCCGGCTTTCTGATGCGGTCGTGGGCAGCCAACCGTCTCGACCGCGACCTGGCGGGGTACGTTTTCGGCCATGTCACACATGTATGACTTCACCATGACGTCGATCACCGGAGAATCCGTTGACCTCGCCAGCTTCAAGGGCACCGCCTGCCTGATTGTCAACGTCGCCAGCGCTTGAGGCCTCACGCCTCAGTACGCAGGTCTGCGTACGCTCCACGAAGACAACAAGGGCAACGGTTTTGCGGTACTCGGCTTCCCGTGCAACCAGTTCGGGGCCCAAGAGCCCGGCGCCGATGACGAGATCCTTGAGTTCGCCACAAGCAAGTACGACGTCACGTTCCCGATGTTCCACAAGATCGACGTGAACGGCGACAGCGCCTGCGAGTTGTACACCTGGCTGAAGTCCCAGCAGGGAGACGGCGCCGACATCGTATGGAACTTCGAAAAGTTCCTGGTCGACGCCGACGGCAACGTCGTCAAGCGTTATGGCCCGCAGGTCACGCCAGAAGACATCGCCCCCGATGTCGCTGCGCTGCTCTGATCGACACCCGCTGATCGACACCCGCTGACGGCCTCCCACTGAGGTCATTGGCGGGCGTCGCGAACGCCGGGCCAGCGGATAGTCTCCCCCCACACGGCTTCCCCCGAACCAGTTTTCGTCTACCTCTGTTCGGAGGATTTCATGTCCACGCACCACCGGATGCGACGCCGTTCGCATCAACGCCCGGTCGCCTGCTCGTACGACACCCAGTCGTACTACGTCTGGTTTCCCGACCCCGACGAGCCGATCATCCTCGACACGTTCGCCGAAGCAGCCGGCTTCGCCCTCGACCTCGACGAGTTCCCGGTAGCAAACGAGGCCATCGTGCTCCTCGACGAGCGACGGCGAGTCACGGCGATGCTCCTCGACCCGCCTGCAGAGCTCGGCGTCTTCGTCGGCTACGCCGACCTGCCCGGCGCAGAGGTGCCGTTCTGCCAGACGATGTCGGTGATGTTCGTCGACCGGATCGACGAGGGGCCACCGACCGACTACGAAAAGAAGGGCTACGTTGGCCTCCGCCGCGCCCACGCGCTGCAGGGTCTGTTGCTGCTCGATGTCATCGTGGTGGCCCAGGACCGGGTGCGCAGCCTGGCCATCGCCTGCGATCCCGACCCAATCTGGTTCGAGCCATTCGAACCGCTCGGCCCACTCGTGGTGCTCGACGAGTACGACGAGCACGATGAACCCGAGCGCGAACACGACGAGCACGACGAGAAGCCCTCGCCCCGAAAAGCCGTTCAGCGCGAACACGACCAGCCGAACGAGGCCGCGTAGCGGGCGCAACCTCGGCGCAGCCGGCGTCGTAGCATGACCGGCCATGACCAGCATCGCCGTCGTCACGGGCGCCAACAGCGGCATCGGCCGCGCCACCGCAATCCACCTCGCTACCCAGGGCCACACCGTGTACGGCACGGTCCGCAGCCTCGACAAAGCCGGCAAGCTCACGTCGATGGCTGCGGCGGCCGACGTGGAAGTGAACCTCGTCGAGCTCGACGTGGCCGACGACGACTCGGTTCGTCATGGGTTCGCCAGCATCCTGTCCAACACCGATGGTGTGGTCGACGTGCTCGTCAACAACGCCGGTGTCGGTGGCAACGCGGTGGCCGAGGAGTGCCCACCACAACTCTACCTCGACGTGATGAACGTCAACTTGTGCGGCGCGGTCCGCTGCATGCAGCAGGTGCTGCCCGGCATGCGCGAACGCGGCGGCGGAGCGATCGTCAACATCACCTCCATCGCCGGCCGGATCGCCGCGCTCGCCCAATCGCCTTACGTCGCTTCGAAGTGGGCGTTCGAGGGGCTCAGCGAAGGCCTCGCCCAGGAGCTGGCCCCGTTCGGCATCCGCGTGGTGATCATCGAGCCCGGTGTCACCAAGAGTGCGATTTTCGCCAAGAACATCGACGCGCCCAACCAGTCCGGTGCCTACGACGCGGCCTACCGCCGACTGTTCCAGTTCTACACGGCGGGCCTCGCCAACGCCACCGACCCGACCGAGGTCGGCGCAGTGATCCACCATGCCGTCACCACCGACACACCGCAGCTGCGCTATCCGGTCAGCTGGGGTGGCCACGAACTGATCGACGGCCGCCGGAACATGAGCGATGCCGATTGGGTCGCGCTCGGCGGTATCGACGATGACGACGCCTACTACGACGCGTTCAACGCAGGCTTCGGCCTCGACCTACGCGTGTAAGGCGCCCCAGCCGCCACGTCCCACAGCGGGACGGCGCCTAGATGATTGGCTCCAAGGGGTGGTGTTGGTGGCGGGGTGTTAGTGGTCGTAGGCGATGAGTGAGCGTGCGGGGCCGGGTTGGTGGGTGGTTTCGTTGTGCCAGATGGCGGCGGTGAGGGCGAGGATTCGTTGGAGGATGCGGGCGCAGACACCGGCTGGTTTGCGGCCGCCGTGGCGTTCGAGATCGAGTTGTGCTTTGAAGGTCTGGTTGATCGACTCGATGATCTGGCGGAACGGTTTGAGGAATTGTTGGCCTGGCCGTTTGACCTTTTCGGTCTTGATTGTTGGTCTGATGAGGGTGATCCCGGCGTCGTTGAGCACGGCTTCGAAGGTGGCGGAGCGGTAGCCCTTGTCGGCGATGAGGACCTGACCGGTGCGGTTCGACAGGATCGGGTCGCAATGAACATTGCCAGCGCGGTGTCGCGTTCGTCGGTCTTTGCGCTGGTCAGGCCGTATGCGACGGGCAGACCTGATGGTGTTGCGACGAGGTGGAGGCGTAGTCCCCAGAGCAGGCGTGAGTGGCTGGCGCAGTAGCCGTAGCTGGCGTAGCCGGCCATGTCGGATCGTTTCGCGGTTTCGCGGGAGCGGCCGCATTCGACGGGTGTGGAGTCGACGAGCCAGACGTCGTCGGTGTAGCTGGGGCAGTCGCGGGCGAGGTAGGTGATGATGTGTTGGATGGTGTTGCCGGCGGCGCGGAGCCGTTTGTTGTACGCGGCGCGCTGGGGCAGGTACGGGAACCAGGGGTGAAGGTGGCTGTGGGCGTAGCGGATGAAACGGCGTTCGGATGTGTAGCCGAGGAGTGCTTGGATGACGGCGAGGGTGATCAGTTCGGCGTCGCTGAGTTGCGGGGTGATGCCGACTTCGGGGCGTTCGGGTTGCCAGTGCGGGTGATCCTTGAGCAGGTCATCGATTGTGACGTACAGTCGTGTTGCGAGAGTGTCCAGGTCAGCGTTCATGCCGTTTCCTCCAAGAGCAGCGTGGTTTACCGCTGATCATGGACGCTCTCGCGCTCTCAGTGGTGGATCATCGCGCGGAACGCGCGCATCCCTTGGAGCCAATCATCTAGAGCGCTGGACGGTGCAAAACGGCGCTTGTTGGCGTCACCTCGACACGGTCGTCGAACACCACCGCATCACCATCGACGATCAGGCTGTAGCCGGTCCCAGCAGCGGGAGGAAACAGCATGGCCACCTCCGGTCGGGCACCGGCGTTGGCACGGGTGCCGCGCCCGGCGGGAACCGTGAACACCCCATCGGCGTAGGCGGTCGGAGCGGCCAGCGAATGCGCCCGCTGCCGATCCGACACGGTGACCAGGTACCCCCACGGATACGCCGCCAACGCGGCTGCCAGCTCGGGAATGGGGACGGCGACGCTCATCGCGGCATCGTACCCGTTGCAGGATTGTGGGTACAGGAACGACGGTAGGCAACCCGCCTACCGGGGATCGACCGGAGCCCGACTTGCGACCCAGCCATCGTGATCGAAGGCGTGGGCGATCTGCAACAGCAACAGCTCGGCCCACGGCGGCGCCACGATTTGCAAGCCGACCGGCAACCCGGTCGCGCTGAACCCGCACGGCACCGAAATGGCCGGGCAACCGGTCATCGTGAGATCGGTGCAGCTGCGCATCCACGACACATAGGTGGGCATCGCCACCCCGTCGATCTCGCGCACCCATTCCTGTTCCACCGGGAACGGCAGCACCTGCACGGTCGGCAACGCGATCACGTCGTAGCTGCCGAAGAACTCACGCACCCGGCCCTGCAGCGCGGCACGCCGCGCCACCGCCTTGGCAACATCGGCAGCGGTCAACGACCGGCCGAGCTCCACATTCCAGCGGATCGTCTCCTTCAGTTCATCGGGTTGCGTGTCGTACAGACGGCCGACAGCACGTTCCAT
>JANOKQ010000390.1:0-2606 GCA_031419375.1 Acidimicrobiaceae bacterium | reverse complement strand
TGCGGCTATGGTTGTCTGATTCGGTGCGGAGGCGGTACAGCACGACTGCGATTTGCGCCTGGCTGTGGCCGTTGCGGGAAACGGCGCGCAAGTGCGCGCGCACGTTTGCCTCGGCCGTGCGGCTGATGGACGACTATCCCGACTACCGGTTCATCGGCTCGCAGGCTGCGCAGTACGACTGGATCGAGCAGCGGTATCCCGCCACATTCGAACAGATCACGGACAAGGTGGCCGGCGGGCAGTTCGTCCCGGTCGGCGGGATGTGGGTGGAGGCCGACATGAACCTGCCGAGCGGCGAGAGCCTCGTCCGCCAACTCGTGCATGGTCAGCGCTACTTCGAATCCCGCTTCGGATTGCGGTGCCAGGAGGCGTGGCTCCCCGACGTGTTCGGCTACCCGGCGTCGCTGCCGCAGATCTTCACGTCCGGCGGATGCGACCGGTTCGTCACCCAGAAGCTCAGCTGGAACAAGCAGAACCGCTTTCCGCACAACACGTTCTGGTGGGAGGGGGTCGACGGAACCCGCGTGCTCACCCACTTCCCGCCGGTCGATACTTACAACGCCGAGGTCACCGGCGAAGAGATGGCCTTCAGCGAGGTGAACTTCCAAGACCATGGCTGGAGCCGGTTTGCGCTGATGCCCTTTGGTTACGGCAACGGTGGCGGGGGCCCCACGCGTGAGATGGTGGAGCGGGCGCGGCGATTGGCCGATCTCGATGGCGCGCCCCGCCTCCGTTTGGGTGCGCCCGGCGATTTTTTCGACCACGTCGAGGCCGAAGCAGGCTCCGGCGCAAACGTGCCGGTGTGGCGGGGCGAACTGTATTTCGAGATGCACCGCGGCACGCTCACGAGCCAGATCGAGACCAAGGTGGGCAACCGCCGCTGCGAGCGATTGCTGCGTGAGGCCGAGCTGTGGTGGGCGGCGGGTGGTGCGGTGCCGCGCTCGGTGGCCGACGAACTCGATTCATTGTGGAAGGCCGTGCTCGTCCAGCAGTTCCACGACATCCTGCCTGGCTCCTCGATCGCCTGGGTACATCACGAGGCCGAGGCGGAGCACGTGCGGGTATCCGCTCGGCTGGAGTCGCTGATCGCCGGGGCGTTCCAACGGCTAGGTCTTGTCGGGCATGTCATTGCAAATGCAACGACACACCCGCGTCGCGAGGTGCTGGTCACCACGGCGGAACCGGATGATGCCAACAACTCGCAACGGTTGTCGACCGGCGAGACGGCTTCGCTTGTCGAGGTGCCTGGGTCTGGTCTTGCCGCGCTGGTGGCCATCCCGGCGACGGATCGAATCGTGACCACCGAGCATTCGATGGCCAATGGACAGCTTGCGGTTCACTGGGATCTGGAGGGGACGATCACGTCGATCATCGACGTTGCTCGCGGGCGCGAGTTGCTTGCTGTCGGCAGGGCGATCATGGTCGAGCTGGCCCCCGATCATCCCGTGGAGTACGACGCATGGGACCTCGAATCGTGGACGCGTGGGCAAGGCGTGCCGATCGGAGGTGTGCCGATGGTGGGCGCGGCCTCGGTCGGGTATGTCGAACGTGGGCCGTTGCTCTCGAGTGTGCGTGTGCGCCGGACCTTCGCCGGCTCGGCGATGGACATCACCTATGTCATGCGTTCTGGTTCAGCCCGACTCGACCTGCGCTTCGATATCGATTGGCACGAACACGAGCGGCTGCTGTCGGTCATGGTGCCCCTCGATGTGCATGCCGCTGAAGCCACGTGCGACATCCAGTTCGCGACGGTCCGCCGTCCCACTCACGCGAGCACGCCGTGGGATGCAGCGAAGTTCGAAGTGTGCGCGCACCGCTTCGTCGACCTGTCCGAGCCCACCTTCGGGGTGGCGGTGCTGAACGACGGCCGTTTCGGGCACTGCTTGTTCGATGGCGGTGTACGCGTGTCGCTGCTGCGCGGCGCACGGTTTCCCGATCCCGAAGCCGATCAGGGTCGCCACCGCGTGACCATCAGCGTGATGCCCCACGGGGCCGGGCTCCACGACGTGCTCCACGAGGCCGAGGCACTCAACATGCCCCTGCGCCTGGTGCCAGGTGGCCCTGTCTCCGGTGGCCCGGTCTCCGGTGGCCTGGTGCCCGGTGACGCTGTGTCGGGTGACCTGTTGTCCGGTGGCCCGGTCTCCGGTCACGTTGTGTCGGGTGATGTTGTGTCTGGTGGCCTGGTGCCTGATCGTCTCGTGCCACCGGTCGTGGCGGTCGATCACCCGGGGGTGCAGTTGAGCGCGGTGAAGCGGGCCGATGATGGCAGCGGCGATCTGATCGTGCGGCTGCACGAAGCCTGCGGGGACCGGGCTGCAGTGTCGGTTCGAGCCGCCACCCGTGTCCGTGCCGCTCATCGTTGCAACGCCCTCGAGGAACCGCACACGGGCCTCGACGTTGCCGACGGGTTCGTCGCGTTGATCTTGCGCCCGTTCGAGCTCGTCACCCTCCGCCTCACCACCTGAGCCCCGGCTCGGCCCCTCGTTGCTGTCGGCGGGGTCAGGACAGCCCGAGGTGGCGCATGGCGACGGCGGCGTAGATGGCGGCGCCGTCGACCATTGCGGGCTCGTCGAAGTACACCTTGGTGGAGTGGTTGGGGGCGGCCG
>JANOKQ010000389.1:0-3377 GCA_031419375.1 Acidimicrobiaceae bacterium | reverse complement strand
ATCAACCACATCGCCGGGGTCTCCTCGCTGCAGATCGCCGTCTGTCCACGACTCCAGTGGACAACAGATCGACCGGGCCGGCAACCGTGCTGTCCACACACCGGGCGGGGGTAGTAGCCACACCCGGGAAGCCATACCCGGGAAGCCGGTGTCGTCGGCCTCGCATCGGCGATCCCCGGCGGTCTCAGTTGAGGGCTCGGATCCAATGCCACGCACGGTATGCCGGCAGGCGCCCTACTCGACGCGCAGCGCCGCCGCGGTCGGCAGGCGGGCCGCTCTCCACGCCGGGTAGGCGGCGATCACGATGGCCACGACGAGGGCGCCGAGCACCCCCGACGTCACGCCGAGCAGCGGTGTCACCGGCCCGCTGGCCCCGACGATCGCCGCCCCGATGGCGAACGCGCTGGCGTTCCAGGCGACGGCGGCACCGACCTGGCGGCGGGTGAAGCCAATCGCCTTCCACACCGCCAGCTGGCCTCGCGAGCGCCTGATCGACAGCATCAACGCGTGCGCCAGTGAGGCCAGAGCCAGCACGCAAACGAGCGCCGCCAGCAGGAACGGGAGCAGCGAGATCCGCTCGACGTTGAGGATCGCGCCCTGCAGGAGCGGAGGGCTCACGAGGGAGCTTCCCCCCACCGTCTCGGCAAACGCTGCCACGTCGGCGTCGGGTGCCAGGCGCACCACGTACGGATCGGGCGTCGTGGCCAGTTCGTTGGCCGCAAACCACTCCGGCGGGACCGCCCCTCCCCGCCCGGGGCTGACCTCGTAGGTGTCGCTGATCACCGTCCTGCCGACCACCGTCATGGTGGCTGGCGCCTGCCCGGTGACGGTGCCACGTACCTGGACGGTGTCGCCGATGCCCACGCCGAGCTCGTCCATCGAGACCGACCCGAGGGCGATCTCGTCGGTGCCCACCGGTTCCCGACCGGCCGTGATCACGGGTCGGATGGTTGGCAGGTCACCGAGCGGGCGGAACGTCTGCACCCAGACCGTCTCGTCGCCGATCTCGACGTCGGTGCCGACGATCCCTGCGGCCGCCACCGTCGGGCCGTCGTGGAGCAGGGGCGACGAGCTCTCGCTCCTCGCTGACGGTGTTCAGATTGTTGGCGGCGACGGAGAAGTCCCACGGGGCACCGAAGCGCTCAGGTGTGCCGGTCAGCCGGTCGAGACTGGCCGTCAGACCGATCGCCGCCACCACGGCGGCGACGGCGAGCGCCAACCCGGCGCCGGCGGTGCCGATGGGCAGACCTCGACCGTCCCGTCGCCCGCCGATCGTCATGCCGAGCCCGGCGATGGCGGCCGAGGGCAGCGGGCCGCGCACGCCGATCCGCCGGCTCGACGACGAGATGCCGGATTACGGAGGCGGCGCAGCACGGGGAGACAGCTGGCGAGCGTCACGACGAGGAGCACACCGACGGTTCCGGCCACGAGCACCGTTGCATCAAGCGCGAGCCCGGGGTCGACCTCGGCGCGCCGGCCAACGCCGATCGGTCCGAACGGGGAGAGCGCCACTGCGTTGATGGCCGCGACGAGCGCTGCGGCGCCACCGGTGAGCGCCCCGCGCCCGCCCGCGCCCAACCTCACGTCGCGATCGGACATGCCCAAGGCCCGCAGCGTCGCCAGGTCCGCCCATTCCCTGCGGCTCTGGCGGGCCACCGCCTGGCCGACGAACACCAGCCCGGCGATGGCGGCGATCGCACCGAACGCCATCGCGGCGCGGGCCTCGTAGCGGATCGCCTCCTGGATCGGCTCGACCTCGTTCCCGATTCCCGGGAAGATGCTGATCGGCCGATCGGGGAAGGCACGTTCGATGGCCGCGGCTGCCGACTTGCCATCGTCGTCGCGGGCGTCGATGGCGACGCCGGTGAACTGGCCGGCGCCGGCCGTCAGCTGGGCCAGGGCAGGGCCGCCGGTCACCTTGGATTGGTTGGCGGCCACGGTGAGCGACTGCGTCGCGGCGCTGAGGTCGGTTAGGCCGCGCACCACGCCGACAACGTGAACGCGTGCAGTGGGGCCGTGCAGGCGTTCGCCTGGGTCGGCACCGTAGCGAGCTCGTCGGGTGCCCATTACGTGAGGACGAGCTCGTCTCCCACTGCGATCCCGGACTGGCAATCAGTCCCGGCGGATCGGCGTAGTCGACGAAACGGTCGAAGGCCGTGGCCGTACGCCGTACGCCGGCCGGCCGGCCGACCAGGCGGCCATCGCGACACCGCCGGCCAGCCCGGCCAGCACGGCCAGCACGGCCAGCACGGCCAGCACGGCCAGCACGGCGAGGAAGATCGTGGCCCGCTAACCACGCCGGACCAGGTGCCCCACCCACATCCGAACCATTCCATGCCCGATTGTACACCCTCTGTGTGTTGAGCTTTCGTGAACCCGATGACATGTGATCGCCCCTATTCGGGTTGGCGCGCTGATCGCCGCCGCCCGGGGATCGCGGCAACGGCGACCACGAGAAGTCCGGCGGCGAGAACCGTCACGGCGGCGACGACAGCGGCAACGGCGCCCCACCGCCAAAGATCGGGGACAGCGTTGATCCCGCTCGTTGAGCGGTGCCAAACGGTGCGCCCGAGAACGAGCCCGACGGGTATTCCCACTGCCATGCCGGTCAGGGCCACGAGGCCCCCATGCCACGCCACCGAGCCGACGATCGTGCGCTGCTGGGCACCCAAGGCACGAAGGGTCGCGTGGTCGGCGCGCCGGGCGTGGGTGGCCACGATGAGTCCGTTGGCGAAGGCTGCAAAGCCGAGCGCGACGCATGCCGCCAGCAGGAGATCTGTCAGGCCTCCGATGCGACCGAGGTTGGCGATGTCGCCTGGGAGCGAGCCTGTGGACTCGTGCACACTGAGACCATCACCGGCCACGTGACCGAGCTCGTCAAGGGTGGCACCTGGGGCCAGATCGACGAGGAGCGCGACGTCCGGAAAGTCGAGCGACATGTCGGGGGCCGCCGTGGACGACATCGCGACAGAGCCACCGGGTGATCCATTCGACAACGGCGGCACGACGTGCCTGCCGACGACGGTCAACGTCCGCCCACCGAGTTCGACGGTGTCGCCCACGCCGAGACCGGTGACACCGACACCGACCGTGATCTCCTCATCGGCGGCCGGCGCGCGGCCGGTGATCACCGTGGGCCACCACGGGCCGATCGTCCGGTCGATCTCGATGATCTCGGTGTCGCCACCCAGCCCTTCGTACATACCGGCCACGACGCGGGCGAGTACGTTTCCGACGTTCTTTTCGGCTGTCAGCCGCTCAGCCGCGGCGTCCAGCAGTGCCGGATCGAACGACAACTGATCGTCCTGGTTCGAGCCAATGCTGGCGTCCCACGTGACGCCGTACCGGGAGGGGGTCGAGACCAGGTGGCGGGCGGC